>JBEKZN010000236.1:0-3880 GCA_049509815.1 Opitutales bacterium | reverse complement strand
CGGCGGAAATCATGTGCGGATTCCACGGCGGATCCCAAACGATCTCCACCTTCGCCGACTCCACCCCCGGCAACGCCTCGATCCGCCCGCGCGCGTCATCGGCGATGACGGGCCCCATCCCGCAACCTGGCGCCGTGAGGGTCATTTTTACAAATACTTTACTGCGCCCGTCCGCGGACGGCTCGACGCGCAAGTCGTAGATCAGGCCCAGATCCACGATATTCACCGGAATCTCCGGATCGTAACAATGGCGCAACGCGCCCCAGACGCCGTCTTCGGAAAAAATTCCGCCGGACGCTGCCGGCTCCGCGCCCCCCGCCTGCTCCTGGGCCCACTCCTGCACGCGCTCACCCAGCGCATCCAAGTCAGCGGAACTGATGCGGAACAGCCCCAAGGCATCCCGCACCGTTACCGAACCGCCTAACGCTTGGGTGACCAGAACCGACGACCCCTTCCGCAGCACCACCGCGTCGCCCGCCGGTATCAGCGTGGCCGCACAATCGCGCCGCAAAACGAATTCCTCATTGACCATGAGGTGCAAACGTCCGACAATGGGTGTAGATTGTCAACGGAGAATCCCCCTCCGTCATTTTCCGACTCGGCTAAATTCACCCCCATCTCCGTTTCTACTTGTCGCAGTTTCAATTTGCGCTAACGTTCGAGCCTTTTCACTCCATGATTCGGTCCTCCCTGAAGTACTTGCTGGCAGGCTTGTGCGCCTTGGTTCTCCAAGCCCATCCCCTCCTGGCCCTATCCACCGCGGCCAAACCAGCAGCCCTTCCCACCCTCACGGATGCGGAAGTACTGCACTACCTCACCTACGCCCAGCGCCAGGATTGGGCAGCCGCGCAAAAGCAAATCACGGACGGCCAAGGCATGATTGACAGCGGGAACTGGCTGTTGCAGCAAGTGCAGCCGCCCAACACGCCCGACCTGCATGTGGATGACGCCCACAAGGCCGGCCAACAGCAGGTGGACGATGGCACCGCCCTGGTGACCCAAGGCAACAAAACGCTGGCCATGTTGCGTCACACCGCCCAGCTCGCGTGCCTCAATTCGCAATCCATCGCCGCCGCCAACACTTACCAGATCGTCGTCCCCGCCGCCCAATGGCCCGACGTGATTCAACACATGAGCGATCAGTTGATGAAGTCCCTCTGGGCCGGCAATTACACCCAGATCTTTCTCAGCGACGTCTTTGCGTTTGAGAAAAACAGTTACGTCGCCAAGCCGGATTTGACCGACCAAGTCCGCAACGCCCTCTTGCAAAGCGACGGGGATCACAAGACCCTGATTCCCGACGCCGGATCCAGCATCAAACTGCTGCGGGTAAATGGCGACCTGACCATCGACTATCCCGGCCGCGCTTCCACCTCCGGCTCCCAGTCCGCGCTGATCGTCGGTGAAGTTCTGTTCCTGTCCGACAGCGGTTACGCTTATGTCTCGCTGCGCGCAGTGGACCTTGCGACCGGCAAAATCATTCATAATGAACTTGCGCTGCTCTCCGTCGAGCCCCAGCTCGGCAAAGGCTTGGGCCTGGTCGCCTTCGAGGTTCCCTCCGCCCGCATCCCCGCCACCGCGGGCAATATCACCACCCCCGCGCCCGACAACGGTGCCGTGACCATCACGCTGCAAGACCCCAACGGCATTCTCAGCACCTTCAAGAACAGCACCCATCCCTACGTCTTCCGCGCGGATACCGCCGGCAGCAACGACACCCTTGAAAACCGCCTCGCTTTGCTTCTGGCCAAATCCATCCTGCTCCAAAAACCCACCATTACCGTAACCGATTACGATTTCCTCACCCTAGCTCTCCCGGCGGACAATCCCGGTGACCGGGCCGTCACTCCCTCTAACGTCAACGCGGTTTGGATGGTCAGCAACCTGCGCGACTTGGAATCGCCCTCCTGGGCTCTCGGCCTGAGCGCCCGCAACACGGCCACCAACACCGAGGTCAACGCCGGCAAGTTATCCGTCGCCAGTGTCCTGAAGCCGTTGACCCCGCCAACCCCCGACCAGTTGATCTCGGCCGGCTACCAGCTTTCCTCCGGCACGGATCAATCTGTTGACGGCCAGGGTTCCGAACCAGAGGCCGTTCCCTCGGCCGGAGGCGGCGGCTCCAGCTCCACTGTCAATTCGAGCGTCAAACACGGTTCTTAAGCGGTTCCTTTGTCCCCGGCGGGCATTGGCAAGGTTATGCAGGCTGGCGCTGGCCGTGGATAGGTTTGTGTTGTTTTTCCGATTGCCAGCTAATGACTAATCGATATTTTGGGCAGACAGTTCCGTCCCTGCCCGAAAACCCTGCGGGTGCGGTGTGATGAACAGCTCGTCGTATAGTCTCCTCGAACCAGACACCCGCAACGTTCAAGCGGTGGCCGATGCGATTGAGCAATTGCACGCGAAGTTGTTTCCCGGCGTATCCTGCGCGTATGTGCGGCCATTTATGGTTCGCGTGGAGGATATGTTTGCCGGCCGCTACCGCGACTTTCAGGCGATGGACACCGCCTACCACGACCTTGAACACACCCTGCAGGCCACCCTCTGCTGTCTGCGCATTGTGACCGGGCACCAGCGCGCCGGCGCCACTCCCCACCTTGGCCCGCACGATTTTCGCATAGGCTGCTGTGCCATGCTCCTGCACGACGTCGGCTACCTCAAAAAACAAGGCGATAACGACGGCACCGGCGCCAAATACACCCTCACCCACGAATCTCGCGGTTGCGATATTGCCCGTGAAGTTTTGCCCGAGGACGGCTGGCTCCAGGAAGAAATTGAGCGTGTCTGCTCCCTGATCCTTTGCACCGGTCCCCGCAGCAACCTCGGCGGCACCAAGTTTGGCAATCCCGCCCATCGCACCCTCGGTGAAGCCGTCTGCACCGCCGACTTCCTCAGCCAGATGAGCGATCCGGGCTACGTTCAGAAACTCCCCGACCTTTTCGAGGAGTTTGCCGAAAGCGACCGCATCAATCAGGTTCCTCTGCAGCAACGCGTGTTCAAGACCGTGGACGACCTTTATCGCAACACCCCCGCCTTCTGGGAAAACTTCGTCCTGCACAAGCTCCGCGGCGAATGCCACGACATCGCCCGTTACCTCGCCGATCCTTATCCCGATGGCCCGAACCCCTACCTCCTGCAAGTCAAAGAAAACATTGAAGCGGTGCGCCGCATTGTTGCACTCTCCGACGGCGATCTGTCTCACCTAGCCAAGCACATGGGCTGAACCAGCCCGGCGGGACGATCATCATCCCACCCAAAAATCCGGATGCGCCGCATTGTATTCCTCCACGTAGGCGCGAAAAGCACCCTTTAACCGCCGGGTGAAGGTCTCCGTTCCCAGCCGGTAGCAATGTTCACCCACGGCGGCCACGGGCGCCACATCCTGAGTCGTCGAGGTGACAAAGCATTCGCTGAATCCCGCCAAGTCTTCCGGCCGCAGCGCCCGCTCGATCAGTCGAACTCCCGCCGCTACGGCCACCCGCTCGAACAGCATCCGCCGCGTCACCCCCGCCAGCAAACCATCTTCCAGCGGTGGCGTAAAAGCCGTTTCCCCCTCCACGAACCAGACATTTCGCACTGACCCCTCCGTAATCCTGCCCTCCAGGTTTACCATCAGCACCTCCTGCGCCCCCGCGGCCAGGGCCTCGCGCAGGGCCAGTAGATTGTTCAGGTAGTTTCCTGTTTTAAGCCCGGGCGGCACCGTGCGCGGGTCATTTCGCCGCACCAAGGTGGCCAATGCCGCCCGCATGCCCGCATTGAGCTCGCTCTCGGTCAAATCCGCCAGCGGCTTCACCAGCAGCACCCACAAACCCTGGGAACCCGCCAGCGCCGGGTCCAGCCCGATGGCGCCAGCGCCCCGTGTCACTTGCAAGCGCACATAATG
>JBEKZN010000235.1:0-6160 GCA_049509815.1 Opitutales bacterium | reverse complement strand
CAGCGAGGAAATTGGAGCTCACGGTCAGGAAGGAATTGCTGCCGGTGACGGTGGTATTGCCGTTGCTCAAGCTGCCAGTGAAGGCGAGGGTGCCGCCGGTGACGGTGGTGCCACCGGTGTAACTCGGTGCACCGAGGGTGAGGGTGCCGGCGCCGGACTTGGTGAGGCCGAAGCCGCTGCCGCCAATGGCACCGGCGGTGAGGTTGCCGGCGTTGACGGTAACAGTAGGGCTGCTTCCGAGGGTGACGGCGCCGGTGCCAAAGCTGAGGGAGTTGGTGCCGGTGAAGGTGAAGCTGCTGTTCCAGATCTGGGTATTGTTGGTGGCGAGGGTGAGGGCGGAGCCGCTGGTGTTGTCGAGGTTGCCGCCGTTGATGATGAGGGAGCCGGTGCCGAGGGCGGAAGCGGTAGCGTTGCCGCCGTAGTTCAGGGCGAGGGTGCCGCCGTTGTCGAGTATGACATTGCCGGTGGAGGTGCTCGGGCCGTCGAGAACGAGGGTGCCGCCGCTGACGGTGAGGTTGCCGGATTCGGTATCGGCGCCGGTGAGAGTCAGCGTACCGACGTCGATCTTGGTGAGGTTGCCCGCGCCGCCGATGGCGGCGGACCAGCCCAGCGTCTGGCTGTTTGTATCAATGCTGGAATTGGTTCCGGTGACGAGGGTGGTGTTGACGTTAACGGTGTAGGGGTTGCGGGCCTGGAAGGTGCCGCCGCCGAGATTGAGCTGTGAACTGCCGGAGCCGCTGCTGAACCCGCCATAGACTGAGAGCGTGCCGCCATCGAGGTTGTACACGCCGGTGCCTGCGCCGAAGTTGATGGAGCCGTCGGCCGTCAACTGGCCGCCGGTTTGGGTGATATTGCCGTTGGAGCCGGAGGATTCGCCGGGAATTGGCGCCACTCACGGAAATGGTGCCGTTGCTGCCGGCGGTATCGCCTACGTAAAGATAGCCGGCCGGCGCCGACACGTTGCCGCCGTTAAGGATATTCAAGGTGCCGTTGCCATATTCGCCCACGGCCAGTGAGTTACCGCTGGCGATATTCCAGGCGGAGTTGGCGTCGGTGACGGTCATGTTGCCGTTGGCAGTGGAGGCCGCACCGATGGTGCCGCCGTTGGAGTTGAGGGTGGCGCCATTGCCGACGAGCAAGGTGCCGTTGCCGGAACCGCCCACGGAGATGCCGTAGTAGCCGGTGTCAGTCCACGACGTGCCGGCGCCGGTGATGGTGAGGTTGCCCTGCGTTCCGGAGTAATAGCCGAGTTCGAAACCGCCACCGGTGTTGACGATGCTGCCGTTCATGACGGTGACAAATCCGGAGCCCTGATAGCCGATGTACATGGGCCCGGTGGAAAGCGTGGAGTTGTCCACGGTGAGACAGCCAGTGGCGCCGGCGCCGTCGCCCACGTAGGCAAACCAGCCGCCGTTGCTGACGTTGGCGCCGTTGGTCAGGATGAGGGTGCCGTTGCCGCTGTAGCCGGCGGCGATTTCGCGGGTGGTGGTAAGAGTGGAGTTGGAAATGGCGGCGTAACCATTGCTGCCGCTGCCGTAGCCGACGTGGAGGGCGTAAAGGTTGAGGAGGCTGCTGCCGTTGCTGACGCTCAGGTTGCCATTGCCGAAATCACCGACGTCGATGCTCCCGCCTCCCGTGATGGTGGAATTGTTAACGGTCAGAAAGCCGGTGAAGTTGCCGGAATTGGCGCCGATTTCGATGTTCTGAACGGTCATGACGGCGCCGTTGGTGAGGCTGAGGTTGCCGGCGCCGGATTCTCCAATATAAGCGGTGCCGCTGGTGCCGAGGAAAAGGGTTGAGCCCGGGCCGTCAACGGAGAGGGTGCTGACGTTGCCGCCGGTGGCAGAGCCGATGAAGAGGTTGGCGACAGTGAGGTTACCGCCATTGGTGACGGAAGCAGTGCCGGGATTGAAGTAGCCGAGGGAGAAGGAGCCGGCGTCCGTCCAGGTGGAGCCTGCGCCATCGATGGAAACGGTGCTGTTTTCAATGACCGAGCCGGAATCGCTGAGCTGGCCGCCTCCGGTGATGGAGAGGTTGGCGGTGCCCTGATAGCCAAGCCACACGGCACCGGCGTTGACCAAGGAAGATCCGGTGCCGGTGATGCCGATGGTGACGTTGGCGGGGCCGCTGGAGCCGGTCATCAAGCTGTAGGTTGAACCATCGGCGTTGACGGTGCCGCCGTTGGAAATGGTGAGGCTGGCGTTGCCGGCGTAGCCGAGATAAATGGGCGAGGAAGTGGAGGTGGTGGTGAGCGTGGACGAGGGTGGAATTGTTGACCGCAAGCAGGCCGCCGGCAGAGGAGTAGCCGAGGAAGACATTGCTGGAGGCGGTCAGCGAGGCGGCGTTCTGGAGGGTCAGGGTGTTATTGAGGCCGCTGATGTAGCCGACGAAGAGTTGGTCGGTGAGTGCGGCGGGGTCGAGGCTGCCGTCGAGGATGGGCTGGACCGCGGTGTCGCCGTCGATGTAGGCATCGAGCGAGGAAGTGGGGACGCCGCTCAACCAGTTCGACGAAACATTCCAATCCGTGCTGGTGTTGCCCGTCCACGAGGTGGATTGGGCCTGCACGTTGGCGCCAAGGCAAAGCAAGGCAAACGCCAGGACGTTTAGAAAAACGCGAAAAGGCAAAGGCCATTGGGGCGAGTTGAGCGAGCGGCGCTTCGTCATGAGAAAAGACAAAAAATCCGTCATTAATGGACGTTAGGAGTGCGTTGGCAATCCGAAGCAGAGAATAGTCAATTTTTGTTTTTCGGGATAGCCCCTGAAAATGGGGTCGATGTCAGCCGGCGGGCGTTGACAAGGCGGGGCTGGGCGAGGGCGAGCCAAGCATTGTCGCGGGCGTGAAAGATACTGCCGCTGCGGAAGAGGCCGAAGAGGACCGTGCGGCCGGAGCTGGCGGGAATGTGGACGAAGCCATGGTCGTCATAGCCCATGGGCGCATGCACTTCCTGGCAGATGTCGAGGTCGCGAAACTGGCGGCGGGTGTAGAAGTGCGCGCGGAATAGGGACGGCCGTCGTTGACTGAGGGATCGAAACGGAAGGGCTTGTATTTGCGCATCAACTGCCCGAAGGCCTCGAGGCTGGTGCGCGGGCCAGGCGGGTGCCGGTCAAAACTGGCGCTCAACTGCCTGCTGGAACGGTCGAGTTCGCCGTGGCCAACCAAGCCCGACGGAACCAGGCTGGAAACGAGGCGGAAGGCGCGTTGCACGTAGCGGCCCATGTCCAACCCTGGAGCGTAGAGGTCGAGAAGCGCCGTATTGAAGACCTGCAGTTGGCGGGAGGACGACATAGTAGGAGCAGTGAGTCACGTTGTCGGCGAGGCCGGTTTCGGTTGTCCCGGCAGCCAGTGCCGGGCGATTGTGCGAAAAATATCCAGAATGGAAGCGCGCATACTTTCAAGGTAGAGAAGCTCCAGAATAAAAAACTCCAATCATTATTCGAGCCGCTTCATGGAAGAGCAAGAAATGAGCCCGTGACATTCGCGAAACAGGCAAAAGTGTCCTAAAAATAACCGGGAAAACACCCCAGGCATTTCAATAAATCCACCCAGTTCTTGTTTAATTCGATCGAGGCGCGGGTTTTGAACACTACGCGGACCTGCGGGCAGGATTGGCCGACAGCCCAAAGCGACCGGCTGTTTTTCGAAGGGTCATCGGTCGAAATGCCGCGCAACGATCATGCGATAATTATAAATAAGATATTTATTGAAGTTGTATAATTGCTCCGATGGGCGGCCGTTGAGACACGGCGATGGGCAGCACGGCCGGTTGGGGGGCTTCTGGTTTCATGGGCATCCATGGATTACCGGCTTGGAAAGGCCCCAGTGCGAACATGGCCGGTGATCCCAGCGGCCCTCGCCAGAGGAGCGCGAGCGTTTCTCAGCGCCGGGGCGGCCGGCGGAATAAAATGAATTTGGCGGCCGGGCCGGGTAGCTAAATTCCCGGTCCTTCACGCAGTGCTGCCGGGCACGCGTTTGCGGATGCCTTTTTCCTGGACGGGCAGTGATTGGTCGGTTCCGGGAAAAACGGGTTGCGGCAGTTGCGAGGCTTCGTCGCGCGCGAGGCTGAGCGGCCCGCTGGTGTCGGGCAACACGGGCGGGCCGGCCTTGGGTTCGTCGAAGCGGAAGGCCGAAGTGTAGTCGCCGAAGGTTTTGCGCCGCCAGTCGCTGAGGTTGGGCTCGCGCACGCCGGTGAATTTTTCCAGAAACTGGATGGCCGAGGTGTGGTCGAACGGTTCGCTGCAGACCCAGCCGCCGGCGGTCCAGGGCGACACGATGATGCCTGGGACGCGAAAGCCGCCACCAATGGGGAGATCGTGCACGAACTCGTGCGGCGTGCCGGGCGGCGGCACGGGCGGGGGCACGTGGTCGAAAATGCCGTCGTTCTCGTCGTAGGTCAGAATGAAGACGGTTTTGGCCCAGACCTCGGGGTTGGCCGCAATGGCGTCGATTTTGCTGGCGATGAAGGCGGCGCCGTCGGCGGGCATATAGTCGGGGTGTTCCGACTGATAGCTGGTGGGCATGATCCAGGAAACGGCGGGGAGCCGGTCGTTGATGGCATCGTACTCGAATTGTCCTTCGGGCCCGCGCACCATGGCTTTTTGGAAGAGTGGCGAATTTTTGTCGGCGGTTTTAAATTGGCTGAAAAGCTCCAACACGTTGGTCCCGTAGTTGTCGGCCTGTTGGTAGATTTTCCAGCTGACGCCGGCCTTTTCGAGGCGTTCTGGATAAGTCGTCCAGGTATATCCTTCGTCAGGCGCGTGGTTTTTGAGGATGGGGCCGCCGAACTGGCCCTCGGGGTCGATGGTGCCGCTCATCCAGTACATGCGGTTCGGCCAGGTGGGTCCGAAGACGGAGCAAAAGTGCGCGTCGCAAATGGTGAAGGCCTCGGCGAGCGCGAACTGAAAGGGGATGTCCTCGCGGCGGTAGTAGCCCATGACGTAGGGGCCGTTGTCGCCATCGGCCTTGCGGTGGGCGGGGAGCCACTGGTCCATCTTGCCGCCGTTCCAGGATTCGTGCTGGACGGCCCAGGCGTGGCTGGTGGAGGGGATTTTTTGTGCGCTGGTGGTGCGGGTGTTCAGGTGGAAGGGCATCAAATAGCCGTCGGCATTCTGCTCGTCGGGCTGATGGAAGACGGATTTGCCGTTGGAGAGGATCATGGCGTCGGCGTCGTCAAAGCCGCGCACGCCGGCGAGGGTCCCGAAATAGTGGTCGAACGAGCGATTTTCCTGCATGAGCAGGACGACGTGCTCAATGTCCTTGAGGGAGCCGCCGGCCGGGGCTTGGGCGAGAGCCCGGCGGACGTTGGGCGGCATGAGGGAGGCGGCCAGCACGGAGGCGGCCAGGCGGGCGCCGGTGCCAAGCAGGCGCCGGCGGGTCATGCGAGTGGAGTTCAATCCGCGAATGGCTGATTTGCTCATAGGCTTGAGTTAGCGTAATTTCAACTTTATGCACCGCAAGCGCAGTAGGGTGACAATTTGGCGACAAATGCCCTGAATCTGGACAGAGGCGAAGGGTTTGCTTTAAAAACCCAATCAGTTTCGTTACAAATTCGCGACACTGCAATTCGGTCTAGCCAGCCGGTGCCGGGTAGTAAAAATTTGTGCCGAATCATGAACTCGAATCTGACTCGACGGCAGTTTTTGCGGGCGGCGGGGGGCATCAGCTTCCTGGCATTGATACCGGTGAGAAGGGGACTGTTTGCGGCGCCGGAGACGATTGCACCGCTGCAGGTGCCATTTTTCACGGCGTTGCCGTACATACAGCCGGGGCCGGAGGGGAAGCTGGTGCCGGGAGCGGAGACGGTGCGGCTGGCGTGGCAGACGATCGGGCCGGGGGATTTCGCGGTGGAATATGGGCGCGAGGGGAAGTACGACAGCGCGGGGAAAATTGACTATGTGATTCGCAACTACAGCATGGCGTCGGAGGGGGAGAATCGGTTCAACTATGTTTGCGCGTGCACGGGGCTGGAGCTGGGGACGGAGTACCGATACCGGGTGAAGTGCAACGGGGTGTTGATTGCGGAGGGGTATTTCACGACGCGGCATGGGCGGGGAAAGAAGATCCGGTTCGTGGCGTTCGGGGACAATGCATTTGGGGACGCAGGGGAGAAGGCGGTGGCGTACCAGGCTTACCGGGCGAATCCGGACTTCATCATGAACGCGG
>JBEKZN010000234.1:0-3920 GCA_049509815.1 Opitutales bacterium | reverse complement strand
GTCCAGTGACTACGCGCTTTCGGCGTATTCGCTCGACGATACGCCGGGCGATTATGCCCTGGCGCACTTCAGCATCGACCGTGACAAGCAGTTGCTGATTCCCTACATCAAGGCGGCCCAGGCGCTCCAACCCGGCCTGAAGGTTTGGGGCGTCCCCTGGTCTCCTCCCGGATGGATGAAGACCAATAATGGGCTGGTCGGCGGGAGGATCAAAGCCGATGGCCAGACCATGACGGCGCTGGCCCTGTATTTTGAAAAATATGTTCAGGCGTATCAGGCGGATGGGGTTCATCTATTCATGATCATGCCACAAAATGAACCGACGATTTCCTCCAATTATTCCAGTTGCCGGTGGACCGGCGACGAGCTGGCCAATTTCATTAAAAATTATTTGGGGCCGAAATTTGCCGCCGATTCCGTTCCATGCGAGATCTGGCTCGGTACCCTACAAAACTCGGATTACACCTACGTCGCTCCCTCCGTGGATGACGGCGCAACCCTGGCCATCATCAAGGGCATCGGCTTTCAGTGGGGCGGCAGCAAGAGTTGTGCGCTGGTTCATCAGGAGCACCCCGAGGAAAAGCTCATGCAATCGGAGACTGAATGCGGGAACCATGAGAACGATTGGCACTACGCCGAAAAACAATACGATCTGATCAAGAATTATATCGAGGCAGGGGTCAGCTCTTACATGTTATGGAACATGGTGCTGGATGAGACGGGGAAGAGCTGGGCGGGCTGGGCGCAATGCTCCCCGGTGGTGGTGGACACAGAGACCAAAAAGGTCACGTACACGCCCCAGTTCTACGCCTTCAAGCATTTCAGTTATTACGTTCAGCCCGGGGCCACCCGGGTTTTTACGAGCGGCAGTTATGGCGATCAAATTGGATTCATCAATCCGAACGGCGATATTGTGATCGTGCTGAAGAACGGCACAAATGACGCGGTGCCGGTCGCCATCGAATTCGATGGTCAGAAGGTCAAACCAACATTACCCGCGCACTCGTTTAACACACTGGTTATTCACGCGACCTCGTGAAATAGACGACTTTTCGCAACTTAGCCACTGCGTTTGTGTAGCGCTCCTTGGAAAGCAATTTCCTGTCGATGTGACGCGGGCTTGATGGGTGCCGGTTAAGAATACTAGTCCGCCTCCATGACGAGGGTGTCGTACATGAGGCCGACGCCGTTGCAGTCGAGGGTGAGGGTGTTTTCGCCGGGCTGGAGCAGGGAGGCGGGGAAGGTGTATTCGTTGCGGGCGTAGCGGCCGCTGCGGTTGGCAGCGCGGCGGACGGAGCCGTCGTCGGGGTAACTGAGGCGGCCGACGGTGGTGCCGTTGAGCGAGGCGGTGACGCTGCCGCTGCCTCCGGCGATGGCGATGGTGAGGTAGCCATTGCCGGTGCAGGTTTTATCGAGGTTGAATTTGACGGTCCACGTGCCGGTTTTCTGGGCGTAATACCAGTCGGTGCGTTCCTTGCTCTGGCCGATGGTGAAGGTGAGGTTGGCGGGCACCTGGAGCATCCACTGGCTGGTGCGGGGCTGGTCGCCGAATTTGTATTCGCCGGCCATGCGGTCGGCCTGGCCGATTTGCCAGAGGAGGTTGGGGTGATAGGGAGGATCCCATTCGATTTTGCCGAGGTCGAGTTGGTCGCCCGAGACGACGATGCCGTCCTTGGCGAAGGACTGGGTGATGGGGCCCTGGGTTTGCCAGGCGTAGAGGGTGTAAGTGCCGGGGCGGACGGTGGGCAGGGTGAATTTGCCATCGGCGTCGGCCTTCACATAAAAGATATAGTCGCCCGATTGATTGGCGATGATGCTGGCGCGGTCGGTGACCTGGTCTTCATTGGGGCCGCCGCGCCCACGGAGGCGGGCGACCGAGGCGGCGTCCGTCGGCGCAAGGGCCGGTTCGGAGGCTGACGTGGTGGAAGTGGGGTTGGCCGGTGCGGAGGTGGAGGTGTTGGACGCGATAGTGTTACTCGTACTTGGCAGGGCCGCGGGCGCCGGGCCGTTGGCACCGCGTCCACCACGGCCACCGCGGCCTCCGGGATTGTCGGGCTGTGCGAGGATGATGTACGCATACGCCGCGCTGCGGTCGTGCGAAATCACCAATTGGCCGGAAACGGCGGTGCGCTTGGTCGGGTAGAGCGGGTCGTTCATCCATTGGTAGGGCCATTTTTTCTCTTCGGCGAGCGCGGTCTTTTTGGCGTCGGCGACAATCGCATCGAGCGTGTCGCCGCGGTTGAAATAGACGTACCACGGGCCGTGGATTTTATCACCGTTGCGTCCGCTGGCCGAGCCGCCGCTGCCGAGGTGCCCGCCGCCGAGGTAATTGAGGATGAGCGCGTCCTGGTGGACGGCGAGATCCTGGCGCAGCGGGCCGCCGGCGTAGGACTCGGTGCTGACGGGGATGAACCAGGCGCCGAAGCCGTGGCCGAGATGGCCCCACATCGGGGCCTCGGAGTAATAGAGGCACCAGTCGTATTTGGAGTAAATGGTGCCGGCGGGCAGGCCGAGGGGGTTGCCGGCGGGCAGACGCCAGGTTTCATCACCGGCGTTGCCGGTGTCGGAAATGGACTGGAGGTAAGCGTAGGAGAGCTGCTGGTCCATGCGTTCGGGCGTCCAGGTATGGTCGAGGAGGTGCATGTCGAACCGGTACATGGTGCGCATTTCGCCGCCGAACTGGCTGCGGATGATGACATAAGGGTGGATGCCGCTTTCGTTCGGGAGCATCACGAAGTGGTCTTCGAGGTAGGGCCGCCCGTCGCCTCCGGTATCAATGATGGCAAAGTGGGCGCGGTAGGGTTCGTTTTCAAAAATGCGGATAAGCTGGGCCTGCAGGTGGCCGGCGCTGCCGCTGTAATCGTTGTAAAATGTGCGCTCGGCATTCTCGTCGCGCGGGCGGACGCCATTGAGGTTGTGCGCCAGCTCCTGGCCGAAGGCGATGACGGAGGTGGCACTGATATCGTCCAGCGTGTCGTGGCCGAAGGTGATTTTGAGCAGGCCGTTGTCGAGAACGAGACTCTGGATGGCGGCCGGGGCGTAGTCGCCGACCTTGGCCGGCTGGCCGTTGAGGGTCATGCTGACGTCATGGGTGGCAGGAGCCGACTGAGCAAATACGGACGAGCAGAGGGAGAGCGCGAGGAGTGCGGTGGGGTAGGGTTTCATAGGGGCAAAAGAACACAGGCCCATGTTTTGCCAAGATGGGCAACTGTTCAACCCCTGAAGCGGAGGCTCGGTTTCAATCCGGCGAGTTATACCGCCGGGCGGGAGGCGCAGGGCTACGATGAGGACGGCTTACTGACCGTTATCGGAATCAGAGTCGGAATCGGAATCGTCAGGAACATCCGCCGATTGATTGGTGGAAAAGTTATAGCCGCTCTTGGTGAAGCCATATGCCCAGACGATTGAGGCATAGTTCAAGGAGACCTTCTCCGTCAATGGATCGAAATGGCCTACGCTGGTTGTACCGGTTTGCGATACGCCGACAACCCGCACATTGGAAAGGGTGATGGTGTAAACCGTCTTTTGCTCCCCTTGCTGCGGCAGCGTCACCGACAGAATCGCCTGTTGGAACGGCTGACCGGTGGCGGCGGCCTGGGCCAGCACGGGGGTGGAGATGTCGATGGTTTTGGTCATGACCAAATTGCCGGGAGTCGCTTTGCCGGTCGCTACGCCCGTGGAGTCGGAGGTGGTGATGGCATAACTGAAATCCAGCACGACCATTTGGTCTTTAAAGGCAGGGGCCGTTGCGCTGCCCTTGACGCTGTCGAGTCTCAAATACATAGCTTGGCCCTGGGCGCAGGGAATAACGGTCCACGTGAGGATAAGGAGGGAGCCAAGCTGGCGGAGAAGGGAGGTTTTCATGAGATCGAGAAGGTTTGGTTTGATTACAAGAGGAGTGGGAATGGATCTTTAATCCC
>JBEKZN010000233.1:0-3927 GCA_049509815.1 Opitutales bacterium | reverse complement strand
AGCTGATTCCCCTGATGGTTGAAAAGATGCGGGAGGGGAATGACCTGGTGATTGCTTCGCGCTACAAGGACGGCGCCAAGAGCGAGGACGACGACACCGTCACCGCCTTCGGCAACTGGATGTTCACCAAGATGGTGAAGATTCTCTTCGGCGGGAATGTCACGGATGTGCTGGTGATGTACCGGGCGTTTAAAAAGGAGTTGGTGACCAAGCTGGATCTCACGCGCAGTGAACACGCCTACTTCGAGCAGGAGCTGGTCATCCGCGCGCTGAAGCTCGGCTTGAAGGTGGCGGAGGTTCCCGGGGACGAGCCGGCGCGCATCGGCGGCGTGCGCAAAATGGTGGTTTGGTACAACGGCCCGATGGTGCTGTTTGGCATCCTGCGGGAGTTGTTTGTCTTCCGCGTGAAAAAGCCCCGCGCGAAATAGCCGGGCGCCGGAACCTCAATGCTGGGTTTTCTCGAAGTCCACCGTGACCCCGGTGCCCAGCCAGGGGTGGAGCGGCCGGGTGGCAAACTCCAGCCCGCGCACCAAGGGCCGAAACGAGCCCGGCAGAAATGGGCGGAAGGACATGCCGCCGCTCAGCGAGTAAGTGAGCAAAGTATGGTAATGGATGCGCACGAGGCGCAGGCGCGGGAATTTTTTGGCAAAAATTTCGCGGTCGCGGATCAAAATCACCCAGCCGAGCGCGGTGTTGGCGGAGGAAAGCCGGCCGGTCGGGGCGCTCGTCCACTCGGTGACGCGGTCGTTATGAAATTCATAGGGGCTGAAACGGGTGATGAGGAATTTTTGGAGGATGGAGTTGGAGGACTCGACCAGCACGAGGCGGCCGCCGGGAGCCAGGCAGCGTTCCACTTCGCGCAGGCATTTTTCCGGATCGGGCAGGTGATGGAGCACGGCGGTCATGAACACGGCGCGCAGGCTGTTGTCGGCATAGGGGAGGGCCTGGGCGTCAACCACGGCGTCGGTGTTGACATGGGCCACGCAGTCGGTCTTGACCACGTCGGGGATGTATTTATCCAGGTGGCTGGCGCCGCAGCCCAATTCGATCATGGGCAGCGGTTGGAGCGACGCGGTGGCGGCCACGGCCGGGGAAAACTCCTGGTACCAAACGCGGTAAACTTCCTGGAGCAGGGGATTTTGGTTAATGATCCGCTGGTGCAAGGCGACCGTGTCGGGAGAGTCCACGTCCAGGTCATTCGTGGTCGGGAGCTTGCGGCTGCGCAGGAAGGCCTGGAGGGTTTTAATCAGCATGGCAAAAATTCGCGGGGTGCAGGCGAAGGGGCGGTGAGGAGGGAGAACGGTGGAGGTGGCGTTGGCCAGCGGCGATCAAGGCTGGATCGGACCGGGATCGCGGGCGTAAACGATGACGCCGCGCTGATGGGCCACGTCGAGCGGATCGCCGCCTTGTTGATAGACCGGATGGTAATTGTCCTGGATGAAGGCCAGGAGGTCGGAGCCGTGCTCGGGACTCTCGCCGAACTTGCCCACGCCGTATTCGGTGAGGTCGCGCGAGAGCAGCACAATCCGGTCCGGCGGCGAGGCCATCAGGCGGCGCATGATGTCGGGGCCGTGGTTGACGATTTGGGACGGATCAAAAACGTAATACGGGGTGGGGTTGGGCAGGCGCAGGAGGTAGTTGAGCCCGACGCCTTCGGGCAGCACCAGCAGGGTGTGCGCGCCGGGGTCTTTGGCGAGGTATTCGCGGGCCACTTCGACGAGCGCGCCGCTGGGATCAACATGCGCGGGATCAAACGTCCAGAACTGGTCGTCGCCCGTGCCCACGGCAAAAGTTTGCAGGGAATAGTGGTTCGCCGACACACTGGCGATGTCGCTCGCGGCCCAGAACGTCAGCGCGACCAGAATGCCCTGATAGAATTTTCGGGCCAGGCCCGCGACACGGAAAAAATCGGGAACCGCGATCAGGAGCGTGGCCAGGCCGACCATCATGGCCAGGGGAGCCTGGAAAAAGCCGTAGTGATAGACGCGAGGGTTGAAAATCATCCGGAAAAGAAACGCCACGGCGGCCAGCCAAAGCAGAACGCGGATGGCGGTTTGCTCGTCGAACGCAGCCGAGCGGGGCTGCCGCCACAGTTTCCGGGCTTCGAGCGCGGCGGCGCAAAGCAGCATCCCGGGGATGGCGGGGCCGATGCCCAGCCACGGAACCCGGCTCGCAATAAAAAATGCCACGACCGCCAGAAAAATGCCGCAGGAGATTTCGGATGCCCGGCCCCACTCGGAGAAATACTTGCTGCACCAGGCCGCGGCGCCGGCAAACCCGACCGTAAGGCCGCCGAAAATCGCTTCGCGGGTCAAGTTGCCCCAGAGGTCGTCCGTGCCCATGCTGGCCTTCTGCATCGGCGAGGACAGCGAGTTTGAATAGATGAAGACGTTGAGCCAGCCGGTGTTGACGTCCCGCAGCGCTTCACGCCAGGGGAAGCTTGCGCCAAAATGGAACAACAGCACGGCCACGGCCATGGGCGCGAGGCCGCCGCCGAGCAGGAGCAGGATTTTTACCGCCCAGCCTTCGCGCACGGTGCGGAAGCGCGCGCGCGCCGACAGCAGAATGGCTCCGAACGAGACGACGCCGGCCGCCAGCATGGTCTCCGGCTTGGAGAGCACGGCGATGCCGACGAGCAGGCCGGCGCAGAAAAATTTCCAGCGCGCGCCGTTGTCCAGCACGCCGCGCAGCGTCCAAATCAGCAGCAGGACGAGCAGGATGCCGTGGGTGGCCTCGCTGGCGTAAGGGGTGACGAAGTTGTAATTGCCAATGCCGACCAGATGGGAAAAGGAAAAGACGCTGATGAAGACCGCGCAGGACACGAAGGCGGCCAACCGTCCCCAGCCCGCGCGCAGGAAATAGTACAACAGGGCGAGGATGGCCGCATAGATGATCAGGTTCGCGGTGATTAAAGAAGTGAGGCTGACGCCGCCGATGCGGAAGACCAGGCTGTTGAAGTACGGCGAGAACGGGCCGTACATGTGCTGTAAATCGCGGTACAGCACGGCGCCCTGGGTCAGCCGCCATGGGAGATAAAATTCGCGGCCAACATCGATGATGGGGTCGGGCCACTTGCGCCAGGAGATGACCACAAAATAGGCCGCGAGCAAGGCCAGCAGGCTGGAAAGCATCAGGTCCGGCCACCAGGGTGCCGTCGCCGGAACTGGATCTGGAACTTTCGGGGCGGCGGTGGTCGCGCTGGCGGCGCGCTTTTTAGGCGGGGGCATCGGGCGAGGGGGTGGCGAAAGGGGGAAACAAACAATGCGTTATCGGGGCTTGGGGCCAGCTTATTCACCGGGGCCGGGGGTCTTTGAAGAAGCCCCGGCGATATGCGGCGTCTCAGTTGGAAGCGGCGACACTGGCGGCGATTTGGCGGGCCTTGGCGGCGGCGCGGGCTTCCTCGGTCTGGAGGCGCAACTGGCCGCAGGCGGCGGCAATGTCGTGGCCTTTTTCGCGCCGCAGGGTGGTGGAAACGCCCGCGCGGCGCAGGATTTCCGCGAAGGCGTCCTGAGCCGGGACGCTGGGGCGTTTCCAGGGCAGGCCTTCGACGGTGTTGTAGGGGATGAGGTTGACGTGGGCGTGGAGCTGCTGGCCGATGGCGGCGAGGGCGCGCGCCTGCTCGGGGGTGTCATTGACGTCGGCGATGAGGATGAACTCGAGGGTGATCATGCGACCGTGCTTTTCCGCGAAGGCCTGGATGGCGGGGAGCAGTTCCGCGAGGGGGTACTTGCGGTTGATGGGCATGATCTGCGAGCGGACTTCGTCGGTGGCGCCATGGAGGCTGACGGCGAGGCGGAAGCCGAGTTGCTCGTCGGCCAGGCGGCGGATTTGCGGGGCGAGGCCGGAAGTGGAGATGGTCACGCGCCGGGCGCCGAAGCGCAGGCCCCAGTCGGCGTTGACGATGGTGAGGGCGCGCAGGAGGTTGTC
>JBEKZN010000232.1:0-3931 GCA_049509815.1 Opitutales bacterium | reverse complement strand
TGAATTGCGGGCCGACGAGGCCGGTCTGGACGCCCTGGGCGAGAGCGCCGTCGTAAAAGCCGTAGTTGAAATAAAAGTGTTTCACCGGGGCGACGGTGACGGTGACGCCGTAAGCGGAATTATAATAGCCGGGGAGCGCGCCGAGCATGGTGGGGTTGATGAAGATGGGGGTGTAAATGAGCCCGCTGACGGCGGGGACCTCGAGGTCCTCCAAATCGGTGGAAACCGGGCGGGTGACGTTGTCGAAATCATAGGTGGGGACGGTTTTGCCGATGCGAATGATGAGGTGGTTGTCGAACAGTTTTTGGCGATACCACGCCTGATAGAGTTCGGAGCGGTCGAGCGGCGGAGGGCCGGGGAGACTGTTGTAGCCGGGGAAGGCGCCGGCCTCGCCGTTGGTGTTTTCGCCGTTGAACTGAAGGAATTGAACGCCGAAATCGGCGCCCTGCCAGTCGAGCAGCTTGGCAGCGTCCAATTGGACGGAGGCGATGAGGAGACTGTTCCAACTGGAGGCGCCCGGATCGGCGCCGCCGGCGATGAGGTAGTTGTAGTCGGCGAGCCAGATGCCGCCGAAATGCACGCCGGTATCGGGCGAAACGGGGGTGAGACTTTGGAGCAGGCCGTCGCCGGTCATGAAATTGACGGCACCGGGATTGCCGCTGATGGGCGAATGCGGCGCAGCAAGGATTTCGCCAAAAGTCGGGGGGTGGGCGGGGGCCGCGGGGGAGGAAACGGTGGTGTTGGAGAGCGCCGAGGAGTTCGAGGAAACCTCGGGGCTCGCGTCCGGAAGGGGAATGACCAACGGCGCGGCGCGAGCAACGAAGCCGGCGAGCAAGGGGAGAGCAAGAAGCGGAGCGAGCGCCCGGACCCAAGGCGATTTCATGAGGGACAACGCGGGGTTGCTAACGGAGGGAGGAGCCGTTGTCAAACGGGGCATTCGATCCGGCAAAATTAATTGACTCATCCGCCCCGGGCAATAAATTGCGAGACGCCCCACGCTCGATTATCGCGCTTCGCTGCATTTTCCAGGCCTGCCATGAAAACCCTGCTCGCGAAGAACGCGGATGTTTTGGTGACGATGGACGGCGCACGCCGCGAGCTCAAGAACGCCAGCCTGTACGCGGAGGACGGTTTCATCAAGAAAATTGGCCCGGCGGCGGAACTGCCACAGACGGCGGACACGGTGCTCGACTTGAGCGGGCAGATCGTGCTGCCGGGGTTTGTCAACTGCCACCATCACCTGAACCAGACGCTGACGCGAAACCTGCCGAGCTGCCAGAACAACAACTTGTTTGCATGGCTGCGCGGGCATTACCGGATCTGGGCGGGGACGACGCCGGAGGCCTCGCGCACGAGCGTGATCGTGGGGCTGGCGGAGCTGGCGATGACGGGATGCACGACGGTTTTCGATCATTCCTATGTGTTCAAGAGCGGCAACACGGTGGATTGCCTGATTGAAGCGGCGAGGGAATTCGGTTCGCGTTTTCACTGCAGCCGCGGCTCGATGTCGCTGGGCGAATCGAAAGGCGGGCTGCCCCCGGACGATTGCGTGGAGGACGAAAAGGTCATCCTCAAGGACACGCAGCGGGCGATCGAGGCCTACCACGACGACAAGGCGGGGGCGATGACGCGGCTGGTGATCGCGCCGTGTTCGCCGTTTTCGGTGACCGCGAGCCTGCTGAAGGACTCGGCGGCGCTGGCGCGGCAGTACAAGGTGGGGTTGCACACGCACTTGTGCGAGACGTATGACGAGGAGCGGTTCACGCTGAACAAATTCTCCATGCGGCCGGTGGAATGGATGGAGACGGTGGACTGGCTGGGGGACGAGGTGTGGTACGCGCATGCGATCCATGTGGACGACGACGAGATCGTGAAATTTGCGAAATGCGGCTGCGGGGCGGCGCACTGCCCGTCGTCAAACATGCGACTGGGCTCGGGGATCGCGCCGATCAAGAAATACATGGCGGCGGGGGTGAAGGTCGGGCTGGGGGTGGACGGCTCGGCGAGCAATGACAGCTCGAACATGATGCTGGAGGTGCGCACGGCGTTCCTGCTGGCGCGGGTGAAGATGGGGTTGCTGCCGCCGGAGGGGCCGTCGAAGTACATGAACCTTTCGCAATCGCACCCGAAGCGGGCGGCGGAGTGGATGACGGCGCGCGAGGCGCTCGAACTGGCGACGCTGGGCGGGGCGAGAGTGCTCGGGCGGAGCGACATCGGCTCGCTCGAAGCAGGCAAGTGCGCGGACTTTTTCAGCATCAACCTGAACACGGTTGATTTTGCGGGGGCGCTGCACGATCCGGTGGCGGCAACGGTGTTCTGTACCCCGCAGAAGGCGCAGCACACGGTGATCAACGGACGGGTGGTCGTGCGCGACGGCAAGTGCGTGACGGTCGATCTGCCGAAGGTCGTGGCCGAGCACAACCAGCATGCGTTCCGGATGGCCCGCGCAGCCTGCTGACCCTCCATGAAATCGAACCGGTTTCTTTCATGGGCGGTCGGAGAGGTGTTTTTCGTCTTCAGCGTGCTGGAGGCGGTGGCCTTTGCGATTCTCTCGGACGAAATCGCCGGCAAATTGAAACTGACGGAGTCGGACCTCGGGCTGCTGAGCGGGGTGTTTTTCGTCACCTATGCGGTGAGCCAGCTGGGGTTTGGCATCCTGATCGGCCGGGTGCCGGCGCGGCTGGTGCTGGGGGGCACGGCGCTGCTAGCGGCGGCGGGCACTTTCATTTTCAGCCTCAGCGACGGGCTGACAGCGGCATTGATCGGGCGGGTGATGATGGGGATCGGGCTATCGAGCACGTTCGTGGGGGTGATTTACCTCGTGGGGCGGGGATACGGGAAGAACTTTGCGTTCATGTCGTCGCTGAGCCAGAGCCTGGCGAACATGTCGGCGGCCGGGCTGGCGATAACGAGCGCGTTTTACCCGATCCTGGCGGATTTCCGCCTGCCGTTCGAGGTGCTGACGGGGTTGTTTGTGTTGAGCGCGGTGCTGGTGTTCACGCTGGTGGGTGGGCAGGCCCCGTCGGCGACGATGGAGGTGAAACCGCCCCTGTCGGCGGCATTCAAGGAGGCGTTGGCCAGCGGACAGTTTTGGGCGGCACTCGTGTATTATGCCGGCACTTTCGGCACGCTGCTGGCGTTTGCGGATTTGTGGGACATCCAGTTCCAAATGAATTTTTTCGGGCACACGGTCCAGCAGAGTGCGGTGATGAACTCCATGATTCCACTCGGGGTGACGGTGGGCGGGCTGGCGGCGGGGGCCTGGGCGACGAAGTCGGGCTTCGTGCGGCCGGCGCAGGTTTTTGTGCTGCTGGTCCTGGGATGTTTCCTGACGCTGCTGTTGTTTCCGCTTTCGCTGGCGACGGCGGGAGCGCTGATGTTCGTGATTGGCTGCGGATTTTCCAGCTCAACGCTGGGCCTGACGGCGCTGCAGCAGCACTTGTCGCCCCAAACGACTCCGCTGGCGACCTCGCTGGTGGTGACCGGGGCGTGCATTTTTGGCGGGGTGGTGCAGCCGCTGGTGGGGGCGGCGATCGGGGCGCCGGTGCGGTCGGGGGAATTGATTGCGCTGGTGCAATCCGCGAACCCGGATTTCGGGACGTACCAGCGGGGGATTGTGTGGCTGCTGGCGAGTGTGGTTTTTGCCGTGGTGGCGAGCTGGTTTTTTCGTCCGGCGCCGGTACGGGGGTGAAGGCTTGGGGCGAGGAACGGCGAAGACTGCGGGGCGTGCCAGTGAGTTTTCGGGATTTTCCGCTGGTGGTATGGCGGTGGGCCTAAAGACGGAGTGTGAATCGGGGCGACCCCTTTTTGGTGACTGCCCTGCCCGGTTTTACGATTTCTACTCTATGGAGATTAAAATTCATCGTTTTTCATGCCCTTAACAAGATCAAAAATGTGTCGCATGTGTTCCACGTGGAACAGAATGTTCATT
>JBEKZN010000231.1:0-3933 GCA_049509815.1 Opitutales bacterium | reverse complement strand
AGGTACCAGTCGCCAAAAAACTTCGTGATGTGCGAAATCTCGTCCGCCAACTTCGTCAGGTCCATCCGCAGCCGCCGCAGCCGCCGCAGCGAAGTCGAAGCCCGCCCGAACCATGATTTGCGCGGGCGATCCAAGTCTCGATAGGCCCGTTCCAGGTAGCGATCCAGCCGCTGGTCCATCACCCGAAATTCCTCCAGTTGCAAATTCGCCAGCTCCAGCGCGTACAGCACGTCGTCCACATACCCCGTCAAGTCCGCCACCAGCGCCGCGTCCCAGTCGATCACCGCCAAATCTGTTTTCTCGAACGACCGCTGGATGCGCAGCACCTCGGCCACCTGCGACTCGCTCAACCGCTCCGCCGGCGTCTCCGTCAGCAATCCCGCCACCGCGCGCCGTTGCTCCGCCAGCCACACGCCCGTGTCGCGCTCGCTACCCAGATCCGTAAAACAAAATACCGTGTACGCCTCCGGCGGCAGCAGCGTCTCCGCAAACCCGATCATGAAACTCCGCAAGCTGTCGCACACGCCCTTGCACAGATCCTGCGCCATCAAGTCCAGATTCCGCCCGTCTTCCAGCACCGGATGATGGTGCCCGACCAGCTCGCTCAACGCCTCCGCCGCGAACGGCACCCGGATCATGACGGTCACCACCCCCACGTCGTAAATGCGGATCAACGGCTGCACCGTCTGGCCGAACAACCGCGCCCCCAGCGCCGGCGGCTCGATCGCCAGCGGCTTGTACAACGGCATGTCCTTCGGCAGCGTCCGGTCCATCCGGATCTCAAACGGAAACGGTTTCGCCGACAAAATCTCCCGCACCCGCGGCGTCACGATCTCGTTCGCCACGTCAAACGCATAAAGATAAACGACTTCACCCTTCATTTCATCACCCTAACCGCCTCCACGGCCTTTGTCGAACCCGGGTGCACGCACGCGTTTTTCCGCTGGATTCACCCGTCAAGCCCTCCGAATCCAACGCCGGCAGACTCGGGACTCACCCACGGCCTCATCAATAAATCTCCGGCACGATCATTTCCGGCGGGATCGGCTCGCGGTGGTAATCCGGGTGGTGGACGCGCGGTGGCAGCTTGATTTTTTTGTGCTTCACCTCGGTGAATTTCACCTGTGACAGCAGATGGTGGATGCAATTGAGCCGCGCCTTCTTCTTGTCCACCCCCTGCACCACCCACCACGGCGACTCCGGCAGGTGGGTGTGCTGGAACATCACCTCCTTGGCCTTCGTGTAAAGCTCCCAGCGTTTCCGCGACTCCAGATCCATCGGGCTGAGTTTCCACTGCTTCAGCGGATCGTTGATCCGGCAGCGAAAGCGAAACTCCTGTTCCTCGTCTGAAATGGAAAACCAATACTTGATGATCTGGATGCCGGAACGAATCAGCATCTTCTCAAATTCGGGAACGGAGCGAAAAAACTCCTCGTATTCGGCATCCGTGCAAAAGCCCATCACCCGCTCCACCCCGGCACGATTGTACCAGCTGCGGTCGAAGAGCACCATCTCGCCGGCCGCCGGCAGGTGGGCGACGTACCGCTGAAAATACCATTGGGTTTTTTCGCGGTTCGACGGCGCCGGCAGCGCCGCCACCCGGGCGACGCGAGGATTGAGGCGCTGCGTGATGCGCTTGATCACGCCTCCTTTGCCGGCCGCGTCCCGCCCCTCGCACACAATCACCAGGCGGTGCCCCGATTCGACGATCCAGTCGTGCATCTTCACCAGCTCGCCCTGCAGTCGAAATAGCTCCTTGAAATAGTGGTTCCGCGCATGGCGGTCCGAATCGTGCGCCAAGGGACGCAACGAGGCCTCGGGCGAGAGCTTCTCCCAGTCCTCGCGCTCCATTTCGAGCTCCTCATCGTAGTCATCAATGAGCTCGTGGTGGACGCGCCGAATGAGCTTGCTGTCGTCGTCTGGCTTTTTTTTGGGCATGGTGTTGCAAATGGAAAATTGAGCCACGCCGCGAACGTCCGCAAGCGGGAATTGTTGATGAAAAATTGTTTTTCGGAATCGTCACAAGTTGGAGCCGGGCGTTAAGCTCGCACCGATGAAAATCAAGCCCTTGATTGCGCTCATGTTTGCGGCCTTCGGAAGTGTGACGGTTTTGGCCGGACCAGTCCCCGCTCACGCCTAAGATGGACAAGGCCGGTGCACCCATGTAGTCTTGATTTGGCCGCAAAACCAATCCTTCGGCAATCGGAGCTTCCTTCCCCTCGGCGTTCGCCCAACCGATGCCCATTTTTCCCCAAAGAACGCCGGCTGGGTTATCAGAAAAACCCTTGGCACGGTTATTGGTGAGGTTGACCACGCCGGGAAGACCGGCCTCGCGCGGGTATTGGTCGTTCATCGTGGCGGCGCTGGTATTGATCCTCGGGGCGTTTGATTATTTCACGGGATACGAGGTGTCTATCACCGTCTTTTATTTCCTTCCGGTGGCCATCGCCGTGGTGACGATGGGCTGGATTTGCGGGGTGGTGACGGCCGTGTTCTGCATCGTGGTATCCTGGATCAGCGATGTGGCGGCGGGCATACACTATCAGGACCCGCTGACGCCTTTGTGGAATGCACTCATATTGCTAGTCACCTACTTGGTGGTGATCTGGTTGCTGACGACGCTGATCTCCATCAACCAAAAATTGCTGGCGATGCATCGCGAACTGGAGGAAAGGGTGCGACAGCGCACCGAGTCGCTGACGCAGGAAATAGCCGAACGCGAGCGGCTGGAAAAGGCGGTGCTGGAAATCGCACGCCGCGAGCGCACCAACATCGGTCAAGACCTGCATGATGGGCTGGGTCAACACCTGACCGGCACGGCCATCGCCATGCAAATGCTCGTCAACAAACTGCAGACCCGGCAGGCGGAGGAAACGACCGAAGCCCGCAACGTGGTTGCGTTCATCGAACAAGCCATTGACCAGAGCCGGGAATTGGCGAAGGGTCTTTTGCTGGGGGAAATCGAGCCCAACGGATTGACCGCGGCGCTGGCCGAATTGGCGGCATCAAGCCAGCGGCAATTCGGCGTGACCTGCGCATTTCAATGCCAGCATGAAATCCGTTTTCACGATGATGACGCCCCGACCCAGCTTTACCACATCGCCCAGGAGGCCGTGCGCAACGCATTGCGGCATGGGCGTCCGCGCAACATCGAAATCGCGCTGTCCAACGACCATGAAAACTTGACCCTGACTATTCGCGACGACGGGATCGGCATGCGACCCGAGACCCGACGCGGCCCGGGCCTGGGCCTTCGCATCATGGCCCATCGCGCAACCATCATTGGCGCAGAATTCACGATTGAAGAACCGCCCGGAGGCGGCACACTCATTTTGTGCACGCAGGTGCGCCCGCCTTTGCCATCATGAGCATTTTGCCGACCGCTTCCGCAACCCCCGCCTCCGCCCGCCGCCGGGTTTTCGTCGTGGACGACCATGCTTTCGTCCGCGAATGGCTCATCAGTTTCATTGAACAACACCATGACCTCTGTGTCTGCGGACAGGCCGGCGAGGCCAATGACGCCTTCGCTCAGATCGAACGGTTAAACCCGGAAATCGCAGTGGTGGACCTTTCTCTGCACGGTGAGTCGGGCCTGGAATTGATCAAGCGCATGCAAACGCTCACGCCCCGTCCCCAGGTGCTGGTCTTGTCCATGCTCGATGAAGTGTATTACGCGGAACGGGCGTTGCGGGCCGGGGCGCTGGGCTATGTGATGAAGCGCGAAACCACGAGCAAAGTCATCGAAGGCATCCGGCACGTTTTACAAGGACAGTTTTACATGAGCGAGCCGCTGGCTGCATTGATCGCGCAAAAGTTCGTGGGCCGTGGCGTGACGCCCGGCGCCCCGGCCGTTGAAAAATTGGGCGACCGCGAGGTGGAAGTTTTTCGCCTGATAGGCCAGGGGTATGAAAATCGGCGAATTGCGGAAGAGTT
>JBEKZN010000230.1:0-3940 GCA_049509815.1 Opitutales bacterium | reverse complement strand
TGGCCTCGGAGGCAAAGAGTGTCGGCGCCTCCTCCTCCGCTGCCTGCGCCGGCGCGCTGCCGGCCGGCGTCTTGGCCCGCAACCCCGGCGGCGCCGTGCGGAGCGAGGGCATCTTCGAGCCGATGTCCGTCCCGCCGATCACGCAAATCTCCAGATTGCCCGCCATCCGCTCGTCAATCACCGCGCCCAGCACCGTCTGGTCACGGCTGCAAAATTTCTCCGCAATCGCCCCCACGATCTCGTTCACCTGCGTCAGGCTCAGCTCCGGCCCGCCCACGATGTTGACCAGCAGGCGGTCCGCCCGCCGCGACAGCTCCGGAGTGTGCAGCAGCGGACACAGCATCAAATCCTCCAGCGCTTCCGCCACGCTGTTTGGCCCGCTGCCGCGCCCCAGCCCGAAGAGCGTCTTGCCTCCGCGCGGCGCAAACGCCCGCCGCAGCGTCGCAAAATCCAGGTTGATCAGCCCCGTCTGGAACAGGATCGCGCAAATCGAGCGGATGGCCCGGCTCACCCACACGTCCGCCTGCGCGAACGCATCGAGCACCGTCGCCTCGGCGTCCAGGTGCTGCAAAAGCAAATCGTTCGGCAGCGGGATCACCGCGTCGCAATTCTGCCTCAGTTCCACCAGCGCCTGCTCGGCGATCTGCCGCTGCCGCGCCCCGTGTGTCGAAAACGGCAGCATCACGAACGCCACCACCAGCGCTCCGGCCTTCGTGGCCGCCTGCGCCACCACCGGCGCGGCTCCGCTCCCGGTCCCGCCGCCCAGGCCCGCGAGGATGAAAACCAGGTCCATGCCCTGCAAAAGTTTGCCGATGCGCTCGATGTCCGCCTCCGCCGCCTTGCGTCCCACCTCGGGCTCGCCACCCGTGCCAGCGCCTCGCGTCAGCCCGCGCCCAATCAGCAATTTCTCCGCCAGCGGCGAAACATTCAGCGCCTGCGCGTCCGTGTTCAGCGCCACCAGGTGCAGCCGCGTGCCCGCGTCGTCCAGTTGCAGCCGGTCCACGGCGTTGGTGCCGGCCCCGCCGACGCCGATGATTTTCACGCGCAGGGAATCCTCGGGCAGGACTCCCGGCACCAGCGGATCCGCCGGTGGTGGTTGGGATGTGGGGTCGCTCATGGTTGGAGGATGAAAAGATTTTCGGTTGAATCAGGAAATGCCCACCAGGCTGGCCAGCTTGCCAAGGATGCCGCCGGCCGGCTTCGGCTGGTTCTTCGTGCTCTCGTGCTCCGGCGCGCTCAGTGCAAACAACAGCAAGCCCACCGCCGTGCTGTATTCCGGCCCGCGCAGCGCCTCGGTCAGCCAGGTTGGCTCGTGCGCCTGCCGCACCGGCAGCGCCAGCACCCGCAGCGCCAGCGCCTCGATGCCCGGCAGCCGCGAGGTCCCGCCCGTCAATATCACGCCCGCCGCCACATCCGCTGGCGTCAGCAGCGGCCCCAACCGCTTTTTGACAATCGTAAAAAGCTCCTCGAGCCGCGCCTCAATGATCTGGCAAATCGTCACGCGCGGAATGTACCGGTCGCCCACCGTTTTGTCGCCGACCATCCAGACTTTCTCCGCGCGGATCTTCGCGTCCGGCACCGCTTGGCCGAAGCTGACTTTGACCTTTTCCGCGTGCCGGCGGTTGATCCGCAAACCCAGGCTCAAATCGTTGGTCAGGTGGTCGCCGCCCACCGGAATCACCCCCGTTGCCACGATGTGCCCCTGCCGGTACAGCGCATAGTCCGTCGCCCCGCACCCGATGTCCAGCACCAGCGCGCCGATCTTTTTCTCGCTCTCCGGCGTCACCGCGTTCGCCGCCGCCACGCTCGACACAATCAAATCCTTCACTTCGAGGCTGTTGTAACCGTTCACCAGATGGATGGCGTTGCCCAGGCGCGACTCGTCGCCTGTCACCGTCCAAAAGCCGATCTCCAGCTTCTCGCCCTGCATCCCCTCCGGCTGCGCAACCAGCCGGCCGTCCAGCTTGTACGGATTGCGAATGTGGTGAATTGCCAGCCGCCCGGCCGGCAGCTCCTTCTTGCGCGCCTCCGCCACCAGCCGCTGCAGGTCGCTCGCGCGCACCCGGTTGTCCGAGGCGCTGACTGTCACCGCGCCTGTCTGGTAAAAGCCGTCCAGGTGCGCGCCGGACTGCGAGAGAAACGCCACTTCCGCCTGCGCGTGCGCGTTCTGCTCGGCTGCCAGCAGCGCCGCGTGCGTGCAGTGGCACGCCGCCATGAAGTCGAGGATGTCCCCCTTCCTCACGCCGAGGGACGAGGCCTGCCCCACGCCGAGAATGTTCAACCGCTCGCCCGGGAAAACCTCCCCGAGCAGGACCGCCACTTTGGAGGTCCCGATATCAATGGCCGCAACAATTTGAGGTTCGCTCATGGAGAAAAGGAGTTACGCACGAAGGCTTGGGTGAAATTCGTCGCTGGGGCGGCATGTGAGGGATGCGGCGCCGGGTGGGTCGCTGCCGCATGGGCCGGCTTCATAGGCGCGGGTGTGTCGGCCAGTTGCACGACCGCCTGTTCGTCGAGCGACAGGTCCACCCCGCGGGGCGTGATTTGCTTGTCATGCAGATCCTGCGCGATCAGCGCCAGCCGGTCCAACTGCCGATGAAAATCGCCCGCCAGAAACACCAGCTCGCCCAGGTTGCTCGACCGCACCTTGATCAGCGAAAGCGGCGCCTGCGGGCGCGGATCGTATCCGCTCAGGTCCACCACCTGCCATTGCGCGGCCAGTTCCGGCACGCCCGCTTTCGCCTGCGTCAGCAAATTCCCCACGGGCTCCAATCCCGGTATCGGCGTCAATCCGCCGTTCGGCAGGCGGTGCAGTTTCGCTCCGGCCAGCCACTGCAAACTGTGCAACAGGCTGTCGGGGTAAAGATTTCCTTCGTAAACCGTGCCGTCGCGCGCGACCAGATAGGGCTTGTAACCCCCGGCCCCGTCGTCCACCGCCAGGCGCAACAGCGGCCGGCGCTCGCTCACGCGGATACGCAATGTGTCGGGCAGCACGCGCTCGACGAACGCCTCCCGCACCTGTGCCGTCGCCAGCAGATGCTTCTGCAAGGCGAACAAATCGTATTGCGGCAGCAGGTCGCCGTTCTTCACCCCCAGTTGCGCCCGCGCCCAATCCTCTGTCAGCACGCCGTCGCTTTGAAAATCCACCCGTTGCAGCCGTGCGTCCGAGTCCGCCGCGCGCAAATGCTGCGGATCGTGGCGATAAAGCTTGTAGCCCCACGCACCCAGCAAACCCACCGCGACCGCCATTGCCAGCGTGACCATCACCCCCAGCGCCCGGATGATCCGCTTGCGCCGGGCCACCGGCGACAGCGACCGCCCCGCCGCCCGCTGGCCAATTTGCTGCCAGGTGCGCAGTCCGCTCGGGGAAGGACGTGGGGAAAGTTTATTCATGAACGCAAAATTTCAGGCAGCCGCGCGGGTGGCCGTGAATCGCGCCAGCGCCGGCCCCACCAGCGCCCGCACCAGCGCACCAAAACTGTAGCCGCGACAGGAAGCGCTCTTCGGCAGCAGGCTCGTGGGCGTCAGGCCCGGCAATGTGTTGATCTCCAAAATCACTGCGCCGCCTGCGGCCGACAGCATGAAATCCACCCGCGCAAAATCCCGGCACCGGCACGCCGTAAACGCCCCTTCGGCTGCCGTCGCCACCAGCTTGGCCAACTCTTCCGGCACCGGCGCTGGAAAAAGATACTCCGTCATGCCCGCCGTGTACTTGTGCTGGTAGTCATAAATTCCACCCTTCGGCCGGATTTCCACCAGACCCAGCGCCTGACCGTGCAGCACGCCCACCGACACCTCGCGCCCGCGCACCCACGGCTCGGCCATCCACCGGCCCGGACCCAGCATGCGCAGCGCCGCCGCCAGTTCCCCCGCGTGGTTGACCCGCTGCAAGCCTACGCTGCTGCCCTCCGCTACCGGTTTCACGATCAAAGCCTCGCCC
>JBEKZN010000023.1:0-10629 GCA_049509815.1 Opitutales bacterium | reverse complement strand
CAGGGCGAGCGCGATGCCGCCGAAGAGGGTGACTTCGAGAATGACGGAGAAAACGCCCATGAGGCTGTTGCTGTACAGCATGTCGAAGGACTTGGGGTCCACGCCGGCGAGGCGGACGGCGTGGTTGAGGGGGTACAGGAGGATTTCAAAGAACCAGGGGAAAAACGCGCCGACGATACCCATGCCGGCGAGGAGGGCGGCGACGCATTTGATGGCGGTGACGCGGAATTCCTCGAGGTGGTCGAGGAAGCCCATCTCGCCGGGGGCGCGGGGTGCGGAGCCGGCGGCGGGAGCGGTGTCGTCGGACTCGCCGGCGAGGAAATCGGGGAATTCGTTAAACTCGTCGTCCTCCGGCTGGGCGGGCGGGGGCGGCGGGGTGTCGGCGTGCGGATCGGCTGGGCCGGACGGTGGCATGGGAGAGCATTATAACATGCGCGCGACGGGGGGAATGGAAAAAGTGGGGTTACTTGACGGTGAGCTTGGCTTCATCGCTGCCTGCTTTGCCGGCGGGGTTGGTTACGATGACGGTGTAAGTGCCGGCGTTAGAGGCGGCCGCTGTGGAAATCGTGGATGTTGCGTTGGTGGCTCCGGAGATTTTTTTGCCGTTGCGGTACCATTGGTAGCTGAAGGGACCGGTCCCGCTGGCCGTAACTTTGAAAGTGGCTTTGTGGCCGACTTTGACCGTGAGACTGGCCGGCTGGGTGGAAATCCTCGGGGGAACGATCGGCGTGAGCACGAAGGTACGCGACAGCTTGGAGCCCGTCTTCGTGCCCCAACCCGTGATTTGGCCGACGTCGTTGATCGCATGGGCATTGGTAAAGCTCCACCCCTCCTTGCCGACAATGTTCAATTTGTTCAGGTCGTACATGATGCCGTCCGTGTAAACAAAGGCGTGGGCATCGTTACTGCTGTCGCCTTCGCACCATCCCACCACCTGGCCGGAGGAATTGACACCCCAGGCGGTGCTACCCGTTAGGTTTCCACCCAGGGCGCCGAGGTCGTGCATGGTGCCACTGGAGTAGAGAAAGGCGTGAATGGCCTGACCGGACGGTCCGTAGGCATATCCCGCAATCAGCCCGTTGCTGCTGATGGCGAAAGCAACGCTGTTGTTGAGCAAGCCGCCGGGTGTGCCCAAATCCGTCATGCCGTTCTGGGCAGTCCAGAGGAAGGCGTGGGTGGCCGTTTCGCCCGGAAGCGTGCTCGACCCGACGACTTGACCGGCATTGTTGATGGCAAAAGCATCACCATCATTTCCGCCCAAAGTGCCAAGGTTCTGCATGCCGCTTGTAGTCGTCCAGATGAATGCTCTATCATTGCCGTCTGCGTTGGAACTGGAGCCGACCACCTGGCCGTCATTATTGATGCTGTCCGCCGATTCCGCTTCAATTCCGTCCAAAGTACCCAGCTGGTGAATTCCATTTTTGATAGTCCAGACAAAAGCACGAAAAGTGGTTGAACCATTCGGGCTAATAAAAAAGATTTTACCCGCGACCATTCCCGTATCGTTGATTGCGATAGCGTCACAGCCCGAAGGCAGGTCCCCCTGCGGGGTAGCAGGCTGAATTTCCTGGATTTTTTGGCCGGGTGTCCACACCGCTCCGAAGATCATGGTGTTTTGCGGATTTCTTCCTTCGCCGGCTACTTGACCGGCATCATTGATGCCAAAGCCTGCCACCATTGTGCTGTCCACCGCGGTTAAGTTGTACACGGGCGGCGCGGCGCCCCAGCATTCGGATGTTAGCCCGAGCACAAACAGGCCGAGCGGGAGGCGCAGGCGATGGAGGCAGGGGCCAAGCATGGCAGTAAGAGCGTGAGGCGGACGGGTTTATTCTGTCACGGGATGAATGTGGCGGGGAAGCCCAATTGCGGGGGCGAGGGGACGCGGCGAGGCCGATGCCTACGGCAAAAGCGGCGCGCTGGGGGCGGCGGGACCCACCCTGCTTCGCCGTTGGTTCGCGGTTCAAGGGCTGGTCTGAGTCGGGATCATTCTGAGCAGCAAAACCGCTCATTCTCGCTCAGGTAGAGTCACTCGGCAAAAACGTCGGCCAGCGTGATGGCAAAACCGGGGACGGCCTGGGCGGCGAGGCGGAGGGCCGGGTCGGTGTGAGTAGCAGGAGCGGCGGGGGGCGCGGATTCGAAGAGATGGACGGTAACCGAGCGGTCCGCGGGGTCAACGATCCAATATTCGCGGACGCCGGCGCGGGCGTAATTGAGGAGTTTTTGGTGGCGGTCGAACTTGGCGGTCTTGGGGGAAAGGATTTCGATGACGAAATCGGGCGGGCCGGAGGCGCCTTGCTGGGTGAGGTGGCGTTCGCGGGCGTGGCTGAAAAAGCTGAGGTCGGGCTGGTAAACGTTGTGCACGTCGAGTTCGACGTCGAAGGGAGCGACATAGACTTCGCCGAGGTCGTGCTCGCGCACGTGGTTGCCCAAGGCGAGAAACAGGTTGGTGATGAGCTTCTGATGCTGGCGGGTGGGCGATGGCGACATGCAGAGTTCCCCCTCGATGAGTTGAAAGCGCGGGCCGCCCTCCGGCATCTCGTAGTATTCGGCAGCGGTAAATGGCTCGGTGAGCACGGTGCTCATGGTGCCGGTAAGTTAGCCACGGAGCCGGTGCCTGTCAATGGAGTGGTTCGAAGAACGGCGGGGTATGGGCACCCCGCCCCACCCTGCTTCGCCGTTGACAGGGGCGGCGGCGGCGGTATGCAATCTTCGGCTCCCCCGCGTTCCTGCGGGGGTTGTTCGTTACCCATTCTCATCCCGACGATGTCTGCAAAAAAAACCTCCTCGAAGTCCGTGAAAAAATCCGCCAAGGCGGCCGTGCGCGCCAAGGCCTCCAAGTACGTGTATTCGTTTGGCGACGGCCGCGCCGATGGCGACGGGTCGATGAAGAACCTGCTGGGGGGCAAGGGGGCGAATTTGGCGGAGATGGCGCGCATCGGGCTGCCGGTGCCTCCGGGGTTCACGATCACGACGGAGGTGTGCACGCATTACTACGCGAACAAGCGGACGTACCCGGCGGCGCTGCAGGCGCAGGTCGAGGCGGGCGTGGCGGCGATGGAGAAGATCATGGACACGAAGTTTGGCGACGCGTCGAAGATGCCGTTGCTGGTGGCGGTGCGCTCGGGCGCGCGGGACTCGATGCCGGGGATGATGGACACGATTTTGAACCTGGGTTTGAACGACGAGACGGTGCTGGCAGTGGAGCAGGCGACGGGCAACCCGCGGCTGGCGTGGGACTGCTACCGGCGGTTCATCCAGATGTACGGAGACGTGGTGATGGGGGTGCAGAAGCGCGCGGGCGAGGAGCACGAGCCGTTTGAAACGGTGATCAGCGGGCTGAAAGAGGAGCGCTACCACGATGGGGAAATCGAGGACACGCGGCTTTCGACGCTGGACTTGAAGGAGCTGGTGCTGCGGTTCAAGGCGCTGGTGAAGGAGCGCACGGGGCAGGAATTTCCGGCGGATCCGTGGCAGCAACTCAAGGGCGCGGTGGGCGCGGTGTTCGGGTCGTGGATGAACGACCGGGCGATCGTGTACCGGCGCAAGTACGGGATCCCGAGCGAGTGGGGCACGGCGGTGAACGTGCAGGCCATGGTGTTCGGGAACACGGGGAACACGTCGGGCTCGGGGGTGGCGTTCACGCGCGATCCGGCGTCGGGCGAGAAGGTGTTCTACGGGGAATTTTTGATGAACGCGCAGGGGGAGGACGTGGTGGCGGGGGTGCGCACGCCGCAGCCGGTGCTGGAGCTCAAGCAGGTGATGCCGAGCGCGTACACCGAGTTGGACCGGATCCGGAACGTGCTGGAGAAGCATTTCAAGGACATGCAGGACTTTGAGTTCACGATCCAGGAGCGCAAGGTGTTCATGCTGCAGACGCGCAACGGCAAGCGCACGGGCGTGGCGGCGGTGCGCATCGCGTGCGAGATGGTGAAGGAGAAGCTGATCGACTGGAAGACGGCGGTGACGCGCGTGCCGGCGGAGCAGCTCGACCAGGTGCTGGCGCCGGTGTTTGACCGGGCGGCGCTGAAGCACACGGCGGCGATCGCGACGGGGCTGCCGGCGGGGCCGGGCGCGGCGTCGGGGCGGATTTATTTCAACGCGGAGCGCGCGGTGGAAGCCGCGGCGAAGGGCGACAAGGTGCTGCTGGTGCGCGTGGAGACTTCGCCCGAGGACCTGCGCGGGATGATCGCCGCGGAGGGGATTTTGACGGCGCGCGGCGGGGTGAGCTCGCACGCGGCGCTGGTGGCGCGGCAGATGGGCAAGGTCTGCGTGTGCGGGGCGAGCGCGCTGCATATTTCCTACGAGACGGCGGCGATTGAAGTGGGCGCGCACAAATTCAAGGAAGGCGACTGGCTGTCGATTGACGGCACGTCGGGCACGGTGTATGCGGGGAAGGTCGCGACGGCGCCGTCGGAAGTGATCCAGGGGCTGTTGAACGGCGACGCGAAGGCGCGCGAGGGTTCGACGTACAAGAACTTCGTGCAGTTGATGAAGTGGTGCGCGCAGTCCACGCGGCTGCAGGTGCGCACGAACGCGGACAGCCCGGACCAGACGCGCAACGCGGTGGCGTTCGGGGCGTCGGGCATCGGGCTGTGCCGGACGGAGCACATGTTCTTCGAGGGCGACCGGATTTACGCGGTGCGCGAGATGATCGTGGCGGAGAACGTGGACGCGCGGAAGGCGGCGCTGGCGAAGCTGCTGCCGTACCAGCGCGCGGACTTCGCGGGGATTTTCACAGAGTTGAAGGGCCTGCCGGCGACGATCCGGCTGCTGGACCCGCCGTTGCACGAGTTCCTGCCGCACGACGACACGACGATGCGCGAGACGGCGGAGAAGATCGGCGTGACGCCGGAGCTGATCAGCCGGCGGGTGAGCGACCTGCATGAGTTCAACCCGATGCTGGGCTTCCGCGGGTGCCGGCTGGGCGTGACGTACCCGGAGATTTCCGAGATGCAGTGCCGGGCGATTTTCGAGGCGGCGGCGGACGTGCAGAAGAAGGGCATCAAGGTGCGGCCGGAGATCATGATCCCGCTGGTGGGCTTCAAGAAGGAGCTGGATTTGCAGGTGGAGATCGTGCATCGCGTGGCCGCGGAGGTGTCGGCGAAAAAGAAGGCGAAGATCAGCTACCTGGTGGGCACGATGATCGAGGTGCCGCGCGGCGCGCTGACGGCGAACGAGATCGCGGAGACGGCGCAGTTCTTCTCGTTTGGAACGAACGACCTGACGCAGACCACGCTGGGGATGAGCCGCGACGACTCGGGTTCGTTCCTGCCGAAGTATCAGGAACTGGAAATCGTGAAGAAGAATCCGTTCGCGAGCATCGACCAGACGGGCGTGGGGCGGCTGATGCAGATCGCGGTCGAGGGCGGGCGCCAGACGCGGCCGGACATCAAGCTGGGGATCTGCGGCGAGCACGGGGGCGACCCGGACTCGGTGAAGTTCTGCCACAAGCTGGGGCTGACGTATGTGTCGTGCTCGCCGTTCCGCGTGCCGACGGCGCGGCTAGCGGCGGCGCAGGCGGCGCTGGCAGAGGCGAAGGCGAAGAGCGCGAAGAAGAAGTAGGCCCGAAAAGAACTCCGGTTTTTTACGCAAAAAGGGCGCGGATTGCTCCGCGCCTTTTTTTTGCGGCCGATCATGCCGAAGCATGGCGGCAAATTTGGCGGAGTTGGGCCAGGTTAAGCGGCGACGGGCTCCCGGCGCGGCAGGAGCCAGACCATGAGGGCCAGGAGGCAAACAGGCCAGAGGGCGTTCGTGATGAAACCATCCCATACTGCGATGTTGTACCCGATGCTCATAAATCCGCCAATTCCGTCTCCGCTATTATTCCGCGTCGACAAGGACACAGCCCACCACTGGAGACCTTCGGTTGCGAGAATGGTCAAAATCCCGGCAACGGCCAGCCGCCAGCGCGAATGCCAAAAATGACCCGATCCCGCAACGGCAACGGCTCGAGCGCGGCGGCGCAAGAACCACCCCATGGCCAGAAAAACCGGCAGACCGAAGACGGCCAGATAGAGCAATGCCGCCAGCGGGACAGCCAGAAATGATTGTGGAACATACTGAACCAGCGCATCCAAGGCATCATCAAATCCGCAATTCAAGGTCACCTGCCAGAGGTTGGCGACGAGCGCGCCGCCGGCGGCCCAGAAAAGACAGCGACGCCAGTAGCGGGCGGGCGCGGCCTTGGCGAATTCGTCGGCGATTTGCGCGGGAGGACCGACGCGATGGCGGGCGACCAGAAAGGCTTCGGCCTCGGCGAGGCCGCCGCGGCGCAGTTCGGCGAAGGCTTCGCGCAGGTGTGTTTCCAGTTCGGCAACGTCCGCCGGAGCGAGGTCCGGCTGGGCGGTCAACTGCCGGCGCCAGGCGGCGACGGCGAGGTCTAGATCGAAGCGGGTTGGAGTTTCCATAGTTGGGAGAGGGTGTTGTGGACGGCGAGCCATTGCGCCTTTTCGGCTTGGAGCGCGCGGCGGCCATCCTGGGTGAGTTTGTAATAGCGGCGGTCGCGGGCGTTTTCCTCCTGGCGCCACTCGGAGGCGATGAGGCCCTCGCCTTCGAGGCGGCGCAGGACGGGATAGAGCATGCCGTCGGCCCAATCGATTTGATCGGCGGAAAGCTCGCGCACGCGGCGGGCGAGGGCGTAACCGTAGCTTTCGCCCTCGGCGAGAACGGACAAAATCAACGGCCGGGCGGAGGCGGCGACGAGGTCTTTGGGGAGCATGCCTGCGAACATACGTAGAAGTTCTACGTATGTCAAGCGGGAGCTCGAAAAATCATTCCGACTGTAAAATTAGCTGCCGCCGGCGGGCTTGAACCATTGGTTGACAAGGGCGTCGTAGGTGCCGTCGGCCTGCATTTGGAGGAGGGCGGTGTCGATGGGGACGCGCAGGGGGCTGTCGTTGGGGACGATGATGCCGTAGTTTTCCTTGCGGAAGACGTCGCCGACAAGCTGGATCTGGCCGTTGGCGGAATTGGCGGCGTAGTATTGGAGGACGGGGGCGTCGGTGACGACGGCGTCCACGGAGCCGGCGGCGAGGAGCTGGAGACAGGCGTCCACGGTGGTTTCGTCGGTGACGATGGCGTGGTGGGCGCGGAGGTAGGCGTCGGCGGAGCTGCCGGTGGTGGTGGCGACGCGTTTGCCGGGGAGGTCGTCGGCGTCCTGGATGGCGCTGTTGAGGGTTTTGACGGTGAGGTTGGTGGTGGCGGCGGCGGTGAAGTAGGTGACGAAGATGATGGCGCAGAACATCCAGAAGATGGCGATGACGCGGCCAAACCAGGTCATGGGCATTTGGTCCACTTGGGAGCCGATGGTGCCCATGGACCACCAGAAGGCCTTGAAAATGCCGGGGATGTATTTCTTGTGCTCGACCACCCCACCCTCCACATGCCGGCGTTCGACCAGCCAGACGATGTGGGCGACGACGATGGCGGTGATGAGCATCAGGCCGATGAGGTTCAGCATGTCGCTCGAGGTGAGCACGTCCCAGATGGCGGAAAATTCGGAGCCGCCGCCGCCTTTGCCGGCGCGGACGGCGATTTGGAGGCCGCCTTCGTACATGGGCTGGGAGAAATCGATGAACACGTCGCGCGCGGCGGTGATGGAGATGGCGGAGATGCCGACGTCGGCCTTGCCGGTGGAGACCTTTTGGATGAGGTCGTCCACGGTGCCGCCGTAGCGGTAATCGGTCTTGAGCTTCAGGCGTTCCGCGATGTCGTTCCAGAGGTCAATGCTGAAGCCCTGCAACTGGCCGCCGTCGCCCTGCATGACAAAGGGCGGGAAGACGCGCACGACGACGCGCAGGGGACGACCGCGGAAGGACGCCGGAACTTCGTCGGCGGCGTCGGTGACCGCGCTGGCGTCGGTCATGGCGGGGGTGGACGCAGGCGACGGGACGGGAGCGGCGGATTGCGCCGGAACGGACGACGGCAGGAAGGCCGAGGCCGCGAAGAAGGTGAGGAAGGCCCAAGTCCGGGTCGGGAGCAGCCAGGAACGCATGAAGACTTTTTGAGGGCAGACGGGCCGGGCGTCAAGGTGTTGCGTGGGCGGGCGGCGGGGGATGGCCGGCGGCAACGGTGGATTGGCGGGCTTTTTCGAGGAGCGTGACCGTGGGGAAAAAGGCGAGGGCTTTGCCGGATTTGGTTTCCTCGAAGAGACCAAGGCGGACGAGGGGGATGAAGTCGTTGCGGGCGGTCTGACGGGAGAGGCGGTGGCTGCGGGTGTGCTCCTGGAGGGAGTAGCGGCCACCGGCAGGATGGCGGAAGACGTGGGCGAGGAGCGCGAGTTGCCGGTGGTTGAGCGTGGCGGCGGGATCGAGGAGATTTTGGGCGGCGTGGTGTTCGGCGGCCTGACGGCGGGCGCGGTCGTGAAAGGCGCGGGTGGCGCGGTGGATGGCGTCGAGCTGGTGCGCGAGGAAATAGGTGAGGTCGTTGTCGTCGGTGGCGACGTAGAGGAAGGCGCGGGCGTAGGCGGCGGGGGCGTCGCGCAGGACGCGCGAGAGGGAGACGAATTCGAAGAGGTCGTAGCCGGCGTGGAGGACGCTCCAGTAAAAGAGCAGGCGGGCCATGCGGCCATTGGCGTCCACAAAGGGGTGGTCGTGCGCCAGCCAGTAGTGGAGCAGGATGGCGCGGAGGATGGGGTGGAGAAAGTCGTCGGGAGCGCGGGCATTGGCGAGGGCGAGGAGGGCCTTGAGGCGCGCGGGCAGCTCGGCGGCGGGCGGAGGGTCGTGGGGCAGGCGGTCTTCGAGGTTTTCGAGGAGGACGGGTTCGTCGCCCCGGCGGAGGCGGCCGGCGGTGTCGGTGCGGGTGTGGCGGCCGGCCGAGAGGTGCTGGTGGAGTTCGGAAAGGAGGGCGAGGGTGAGCGGCTGGGCGCGGATTTCGCGGACGAATTCGAGGGCGCGGTAGTTATTGAGGATCATTTGCTCGGCGCGGTCGCGCGGACGGCGGCCGGAGCGGAGGAGCTCACGGGCGACTTCGGGGCTGGTGGTGGCGCCGTCGAGGGCGCTGGAGGCGATGGCCTCGTCCATGAAGGCGCGGACGCCGAAATGGTCGCGGGCGGGGCGGTCGTGGAGGAGGTCGGGCCAGGCGGGGTCGGCGGCAAGGCCGCGGTCGAGGTGGTGGAGCTTCTGGGCGAAGGCGTTGGCGGAACCGAGGGTGAAGGGGCGGCCGTGGCGGTCCTTGAGGGCGACGGAGCGACGGTCAAACTGACGCTGGATTTTGAGGACGAGCCACCACTGGCGGGTGGTCAGGTACTCCGGGGGGTGCTGATAGCGGAGTTTATCCCAGTGCGGGTAGTCGGATGTGGGTGCGAGAGCGCCGGTTTGGACGAGGTGGATGAGACGCGGAAGGTCGCTACCATATTCGTGTAGCAGATCATCGAAGCTTGGCGATTTTTCTGGGGTGTTCACAGTTTTGATTTGGAAATCAATGGTTTATGATTTTACTGAATGCTAATTTTACTAAAATTAGCTGTTTTTGTATCTTTTATCAAGAATAATTGCTTGTTTTTTTATTTTTAGCGATTATCTTGGCAAAGATGTTGTTGCTGTTCAAATCAAGTTGAAAATATTGCGTTTTGAAGCCGACGATCTCGATGAAGGGGGAATATACACTAGCGGCTGACAGAATGGATTGAGGCGAGTCTCAGCCGATGAGGATGCGCTGGCCGGACAATTTGGTGAGTTGGCTTGACGGCAATGATGAAGTGATCTACCGTTTTTCGCATGAAATCTACCGTGAGCGTTTCGCAGGGTCAAAATAACTTTCCGGCGTTGGTGAAAGCGGCGGAGTCCGGCCAGGTCGTGACCGTGACGCGGCATGACGAGCCGGTGGCGTGCGTGATCGGGCATGGGCGGATGAGCGCGATCGTGGAGACGCTGGAGATTTTGGCCAATCCGGCGGCGATGCGGGCGATCCAGGAGCATCAGGCCGGGAAAACGGTGTTTGGCTCGCTGGATGAGATTGAGACATGAAACGCGCGCTGCGGCTTTCCCGGCAGGTGATTGAGTTCGCACAGCGGCTGGCGCCGGCGCCGCGGCGAGCGCTCAAGCAGGCGCTGGAGGAGTTGCGCGCGGACGAGGGGGACATCCAACCGTTGGAGGGGAGCCTGGCCGGCTACCATCGGCTGCGAGTGGGCCGGCACCGGGTGATTTTTCAGTATGTCGGCGGTGGGGAGATCGAGGCGGTGTTTATCGAGGAGCGGGCGCTGGTGTACGAGGTGTTTGAGGCGGAGCTGGTGAGGAGGCTGAGGCAAGGCAATCCTCCTTACTTGACCAAGTGACGCGCCAATATGTCGCTAGAAAATTAGTTCAGGCGACGGCGGCGTGGGGGCGGATTTTTTCGATTTCGCGGTGTTTGGCGCGCTGGGTTTCTTCGACGTCGTAGCGGTCCTGGAGGTTGAGCCAGAGTTCGTGGCTGGTGCGGAAGTAGCGGGCGAGGCGCAGGGCGGTGTCGGCGGTGACGCCGCGGGCGCCGCGCACGATTTCGCTGACGCGGCTTTCGGGGATGCCGAGGTCGGCGGCGAGGCGGTATTGCGAGAGGCCGAGGGGCTTGAGGAAGTCTTCGAGCAGCACTTCGCCGGGGTGGACGTTGGGTAGGCGGCGGGAGGGGGAGGATTTGGCATTCATGCGGGTTAGG
>JBEKZN010000229.1:0-3991 GCA_049509815.1 Opitutales bacterium | reverse complement strand
AGACGTTGGCGGAGCCTTGCCGGACGAGTTCGGAAAGATCGGGCATTTTAAAGGACTATACCCCCATACCCCTTATTGACAAGCCGGGATTCTTTATTCTATAAAACCAGCATAAACGTGAACAAAATCCCCCAAGACCGGCACCATGGCCATCACGATCGTCATCCCGTGGAAGAAACCCGCGCCCTGCGGGCTCGCCTGCGCAAAGTGATTGGGCAACTGAACGCGGTGGAAGACATGCTGGAGGCGGAGCGGGACTGCGCGGAAGTGCTCATGCAACTGGTTTCCGCGCGGAAGGGACTGAAATCGCTCGCGGAAAAGATCATCCAGTCCCACTTGCGCCATTGCATTGAGGAAGCGGCGGAAGACCAGGTGGCCAAACGGCGATTACGGGAGCTTACGCAGGTGCTCGAACGCTATGTGGAGTAGGGGGCTCGGGGCGTGGACGGTAATTTACGGTTGAGATGGGGGTTTGGGCAAATCTTCGGGCGGGGGAGTGGGGGCGCGCTGGTTTTGGAGGTGCTCGTAGAGGAGGGTGTAGCGGTAGAAGGTGGCGAAAGACATGTAGCAGGCGATATAGAGGCCGGGGAAGCCGTCGAGGATGCCGCCGCGAACGATGTAGCCGCGGAAGAAGCGCCATTTCGCGCGGAAGATGGCGTTGAGGGCGGACCAGCGGGCGCCGCGATCGAGTTGGCGGCGGAGGAAGATGTCGCCGAAGTAGCCGATTTTTTGAAGGTGATCGCGGAGGCTGGGGCAGGTGTAATGGTGGAGGTCGCCGGCGAGTTTGGCGGCGGGGCCGGTGAGTTCCATTTTGTCGTGCTCGCGGGAGCCGGCCCATTGGCCCTGGCCGCGGCGGAGGAGACGGAGGGAGTGGTCGGGGTACCAGTCGCCGTGCTTGATCCAGCGGCCGAGGAACCAGACCTTGCGGGGGAAATAGGCGCCGGCGTATTTGTGGTCGTCGCGCTGGATGAAATCGCGAAGGGAGTTGGCGAGAACGGGGGAAACTTCCTCGTCGGCGTCAATGCAGAGGATCCAAGGCTGAGTGGCATAGGTGAGCGCGAGGTTTTTTTGGTCGCGGTGGCCGCGCCAAGGGTGTTCATGGACGATGGCGCCGTAGCGGCGGGCGATGGCGACGGTGTCGTCGGTGCAATCGTTGACAACGACGATGATTTCGCTGGTCCAGCCGGCAACGCTGTTGAGGCAGCGCGGGAGGTTGGCGGCCTCGTTGCGGGCGATAAGGACGAGGCTGAGGGGGAGCCGAGACATTTTAAAAACAAAAGATGGAAGAACTTTATCCACGAATGGCCACGAATAGCCACAAAATGGACACGAACGAAATCGGAAAGCTTGAAGGAGATGGGTGAATAATCATGGAAAATTTAAGAGAAGATGGGCTAGGGGGATGCCAGGGATTTTTGAAGGGCGGTCCAGACGGCGTCGGGGTGGATGGCGGCGATGCAGGGGTGGGCGGCGCGGCATTGGTGCCAGTGGCCGCTGCAGGGGCAGAGACTGCCCTGGAGGTGTTGGTGAGCGGGGCCGAGCGGAGCCCAGCGGGAGGCGGCGGTGGGGCCGAAGAGGCCGATGGTGGGCACGCCGAGGCCGGCGGCGAGATGGAGCGGGGCAGTGTCGGGCGAGACAAAGAGCCGGGCGCGGGCGAGGACGGCGAGGAAGAGCGCGAGGTCGAGGTCGGGCGGCAGAGCCGGAAGGTGGGGAATGGTTTTGCGGAGTTCGATGAGCTGGGCTTGTTCGCGGGCGCTGGGGCCGGTGGAAAAGACCACGGGCAGGTGCGCGTGGTGAGCGCGCTGGTAGAGGTCGGCCCAGTTGGCGAGGGGCAATTCTTTTTTGGGCTGGCTGGTGGAGAGGTGAAAGAGGAGGGGGTGGCCGGGGAGGATTTTTTCGGCCTTGGCGGCAAGGGCCGGGTCGGCGCGAGTCTCGAGGCGGGGGTGGGCGGGAAAAGGGACGTCCCAGGCGCTGAGGACGAGGAGGTCGTGGACGACTTCGTGGCGGGTGGGGTCGGCCTCCTCGATGCGGCGGGTGTAGGCGAGGCGGCGCACGAGGTTGCCCTGTTGGGCGACGACGCCGAGGCGCTCGCGGGCGCCGATGAGGCGGCTGAGGATGGCGCCGCGGTCGTTGCCGACGAAGTCCACGGAGCGGTCGAAATGTTCGCGCTGGAGGGCGCGGAGGATGGGCCAACTGGTGGAAAGGCGGGCCTTGCCGCGGGTGCGCGGAAGAGCCCAGACGCGGTGCAGCCAGGGAAGGTTTTGGACGATGGGGGCGGCGTCGGCGGCGACGAGCAAATGGAGCTCGGCGGCGGGCCAGTGCTCGTGCAAGGCGCGTAGCGCAGGCACGACCACGGCAACATCGCCCAGGAATTTGAATTTGATGGCCAGGATTTTTGTCTTGGACACCGCGGGACGAACATGGTGAAAAGATGGACGCATTCCAAGCTTAGACCCGGCTGAATTTTTTGGCCGGCTGCATTTCATGTCATCTGAGGAACTCGAACAGCAAGAGAAAGAGGCGATTCTGGACTTTTTCGGCCGCCGGGCCGAGGGGTATTTCGTCGAAATCGGGGCCAACGACCCGCGGCAGCTCTCGCAGACCTGGCTGCTGGAGCAGCGAGGCTGGACGGGGCTGCTGGTCGAGCCGCAGCAGGGATGCTTTGACAAGCTGGTGGCGGCGCGGCCGCGTTCGCGGGTGGTGCGGGCGGCGTGCGCGGGGCCGGAGTCGCGGGGGACAGGGTCGCTGCATGTGGCGCAGAGCAGCGTGCACAGCAGCCTGGCGCAGCATGTGGACGACCAGGGGGTCAACTACGTGGGCTTGGAGACGGTGCCGATTGTGACGGTGGATGAATTGCTGGAGCAGATGCCGCCGAAGCGGGTGGATTTTGTTTCGATTGATGTCGAAGGCACGGAGCTGGACGTGCTGCGCGGGTTTGACCTGGCGCGGTGGAAGCCGGAGCTGCTGTTGATCGAGGACAAGGTGAACAATTTGCAGAAGCACCGGTATATTTTGCAGCGCGGGTACCGGCTGCTGCGGCGCACGGGGGTGAACGGCTGGTACGTGCCGCGGGAGCATCCGGCGCGGCCTGCGACCGGGGCGGCGCTGAAGCTGTGGCGGAAGTACTATTTGGGCACGCCGCTCCGGCGGATGAAGCGGGCGTGGCAGGCGAGGAAATTAAAAATCAAAGATTAAAAATTCAAAATGACCCGGCGGACGGTTGCTTACCGGAGAAGGTTCGCGACCGGGCCCGACGCATTTCATTTTAAAAATCATTTTTCATGCCGCGGCCAGGCGCAGAATTTTTTGCCCAGTTCCCGGAAGAGGCGCGGGTGCTGGTGCTGGACTTGGGCTTTTTGGGCGACGCGATCCATCTGGTGCCGGCCCTGTGGGCGCTGCGGCGGGCGCGGCCCAAGGCGCGGCTGGAGGTGATGGTGGCGGAGCATGTGAAGAGCATTTTGGCGCTGTGCCCGTGGATCGACGCGGTGCACGGCTACCCGCGCTACCCCAAAGGGCCGCGCTGGTATCAGGACCTGGGGCGGGTGCGGGTGCTGCGCGCGGAAAAATTCGACGTGGTGATCAATTTGAACGGCTCGGACCGGTCGAGTCTGCTGACGTGGGGCACGGGGGCGAGATTGCGGCTGGGGCGGGTGCCGCCGAAGGTGCCGCTCTTTTGGCCGTGGTGTTTCACGCACACGGTGGACGTGCCGCACGGGACGCAGGTGGTGTACCAGCAGCGGTGGGATGCGCTGGCGGCGGCGGGATTTCCGATGCCGGCGGAAGGGCCGGCGTTTCCGATAGAAATTCCGACAGCCATCGAACGGAAGCTGGACGGACTGTTGGAGAACGTGGGGGCGTTTGCGCATGTGAGCCCCTCGGCGACGCAGGATGAAAAAGAGCTGCCGGTGGAAGTGCTGGCGGAGTTTTTGAATGAAGCGCACGCGTCGCGGCCAAAGCTGGGCTGGGTGCTGTCGTGCGCACCGGTGGCGCG
>JBEKZN010000228.1:0-3991 GCA_049509815.1 Opitutales bacterium | reverse complement strand
CCCCAAAACTACTCCGGCTCGATCCCCAACCTCGAAATCTCCCTCTCCCTCATCGCCATCTTCGTCATGGGCACCCCCGTTGTCCTCGCCCTCACGCGGCTGTTTGGGAATAACACTGTGGTTTAGCTTTCTTCAAGATTCTGCAAATCCATCAAGTCCTGCGGCCGGCCCGCGGCGCGTTTGGAACGAATCAAGTCGTCTTTGGCCATGAATGGCACCTCTGTGCCTGCGATTCGGGTTATCAATCGCTTCGCCCAGGCCGCTTCAAAATCCACGCCGTCAACCGACATCAAAATATCCACCCGCAGCGGCGGACGTCCCATTTGGTAAACTTGTCCCTCTTGTCGGAAATCCTCGGCGGTTAGCCCACTTAAGGGAGCGCCAAATTCCTTCAGCGCCGCAAACACCGCTCCTGCATTCGTGGCATCCACTGCAATCCACAAATCCAAATCCTTGGTGAATCGCGGCTCACTGTACTTCATCACCGCATACCCGCCCACGACGAGAAAACGCACCCTATGCGCGGCGAAAAGACTCAACAGATCTTTGAAGTCGGGGCTCGTCAACATGGCCGTGCTTCACCGCAAGATAGTCCATGACCATGCCTTTGGCAGCCTCAAAAATCGCCTCGTCTCCTTGTGCCTGCCAATACTCGCGGTCAAACCGCCGCCCCGCCGTTTTTTGCGGTCCGTAGTGCTCGCTCGTTTCCGGGATTTCTCTGCGAATGGCTGCCATAAGACTGCTTTTGCGGATGAACCACTTTAGCCGGCCCGACGGCTTCGGTCAACCCTTCACCGCCCCTCACAACCGCGACAACAACAAATCCCGCTCAAAAATAAATTCCTTCGGCAGGTGGTCCCACAGCGAGATGAACAGCTCCTCGTGCGACAGCGTCTGCGCCTTTGTTCGGTCCCGGTCGTAGCCCATCAGCGCCTCCCACTCCGCCGGCGAATACTCCAGCCCCCGCCAGTCCAAATCCTGGTATCGCGGCACCCACCCCAGCGGAGTCTCCTTCGCAAACGCCCGCCCGTTCGCCCGCTCCACGATCCAGCGCAGCACCCGCATGTTCTGCCCGTACCCCGGCCACAAAAACTTCCCCTGCTCGTCCTTGCGGAACCAGTTCACGTGGAAAATCCGCGGCGGCTCGTCCAAGTGCTTCCCCACCTTCAGCCAGTGCCGGAAATAGTCCGCCATGTGGTACCCGCAAAACGGCAGCATCGCCATCGGATCGCGCCGCAGCACCCCCACCTTCCCCTCCGCTGCCGCCGTCATCTCCGACCCCATCGTCGCCCCCAGGTAAACCCCGTGGCTCCATGTAAACGCCTGGTACACCAGCGGCACGTCGTGCATCCGCCGCCCGCCGAACACAAACGCCTTCACCGGCACCCCCGCCAAATCGTCCACCGCCGAATCCAGACACGGGCAGTTCGCCAGCGGCGCCGTGAAGCGCGAATTCGGGTGCGACGACGGCCGCCCGCACCCCGGCGTCCAGTCCTGCCCCAGCCAGTCGATCAAATGCTGCGGCGGCTCCGGCGTCAGCCCCTCCCACCACACGTCCCCGTCGTCCGTCAACGCCACGTTCGTGAAAATCGTGTCCTTCCGGCACGACTCAATCGCGTTCCGGTTCGTCTCCGGCGACGTCCCCGGCGCGACCCCGAAAAACCCGTTCTCCGGGTTGATCGCATACAGCCTTCCCTCCGCGTCCGGCTTGATCCACGCGATGTCGTCGCCCACCGTCGTCACCTTCCACCCCTTCATCTCCTTCGGCGGAATCAGCATCGCAAAATTCGTCTTCCCGCACGCGCTCGGGAACGCCGCCGCCACGTACGTCTTTTCCCCCTCCGGATTTTCCACCCCTGAAATCAGCATGTGCTCCGCCAGCCAGCCCTCGTCCCGCGCCATGCACGAGGCGATCCGCAGCGCCAGGCACTTCTTCCCCAGCAGCGCGTTGCCCCCGTACCCCGAGCCGAACGACACAATCGTCCGCTCCTCCGGAAAATGCGCGATGTACGTGTTCTCCGGATTGCACGGCCACGCCACGTCCTTGTCCCCCGGCTTCAGCGGCTGCCCCACCGAATGCAGGCACGGCACGAAAAACCCATGCTCGCCCAGCACCTTCAGCACCGGGTTGCCGATCCGCGCCATGATCCGCATGTTCACCACCACGTACGGTGAATCCGTCACCTGCACCCCGATGTGCGCCAGCGGCGACCCCACCGGCCCCATCGAAAACGGAATCACAAACATCGTGCGCCCCGTCATGCACCCCGCGAACAAATCCTTCAGCTTGTGCCGCATCGCCCGCGGCTCCTCCCAGTTGTTCGTCGGCCCCGCGTCGTCCTTGCTGTGCGAGCAGATGAACGTCCGCTTCTCCACCCGCGCCACATCCCGCGGGTCCGACCGGAATAAATAGCTGTTCGGCCGCTTCTTAGCATTGAGCTTGATGGCCGTCCCCCGCTTCACCATTTGCGCGAACAAAGCGTCCGCCTCCGCCGGCGAGCCGTCGCACCAATGCACCTGGTCCGGCCGGCACATCTCCGCCATCTTCCCAATCCACTTCAACAACGCGCGATGGGTCGTCTTGGGCGGCTTCGTTCTCATGATGATTGCCCGAAAAACAGAGGTCCCGTCTAACGCGCCCTTGCTGCGAATTTATCTTGAGACATTACCCGAATTCGGATTGGATTTGTGGTAATAATCCTCATCGGTTTACACACCCCAACCTTAAAGTCCAGCTTTACCCCCGCACCGTCTCCAATCCTCCCGGCAGGTCGCATTACTGGCATGCCTTAGTCGGTCTGGATGAATGGTTTGTCATATTCCTAATTCCAGCACACCCCATGCCATTCCTTGCCGTCCGCTTGTCCCCGTTGCTCCGCGCCTTCGCCTTTGCCGCCGTTGCGCTAGCCCTCCTGTCGGCCGTCACCGCTTCGGCGCAGCCTTCCGTCCAAGCCTTTCCCGGCGCCCTCGGCTATGGCGCCATCGCCACCGGCGGCCACGGCGGCACCGTTTACCACGTCACCAACCTCAACGCCTCCGGCGCCGGCTCCTTCGAAGACGCCGTCAGCCAGGGCGGCCGCATCATTGTCTTTGACGTCGGCGGCTACATCCAGCTCGACGGCCCCATCAGCGCCTCCAGCAACCTCACCATCGCCGGCCAGACTGCTCCTGGCGGCGGCATCGCCGTTTTTGGCGGCGAAACTTCTTTCGACGGCCAGAACAACGACGTCGTTCGTGGCATGCGCTTTCGCGATGGCAGCCTCGACCCCAACTGGCAAAGCACCAGCGCCACCCCCAGTTCGCACCTCAACGCCGTCAACCTGGGCAGCGCGACCAACATGATCTTCGATCACTGCTGCTTCGAATTTGCCGCCTACAACAACATCGACGCCACCGCCTGCGTCAACGCCACCATCCAATATTGCATTTTCGCCGACCCCATCGACGAACAGCAGTTCAACGGCCACTTCGAAACCGGCCCCCAAACCTTCATCGACAACCTCTGGGCCAACTCCCATGGCCGCAACCCCCTCGGCAAATCCAACCTCCAGTTCGTCAACAACATCGTTTACAACTACCAGTACGCCATGACCACCGGCGATTCCTCCGGTGCATTCAACTGGGACGTCATCAACAACTATTTCATCTCCGGCCCTTCCACCACCGATGCCAACGACGCTTACTACCAGGTGGATTCCACTCAAAGCGCCTATGCCACTGGCAACCTGCTGGACGGCAATAACGACGGCATCCTCAACGGCTCCTCCTCCAACACCGTCAACGGCGCCACCGTCCTCTCTTCCCCTTATTTCAACAGCACCTACTCCGTTCCCACCACCTCCCTCCCCACCCTCACCGCCACCAACGCCTTCTATACCGTCACTTCCAACTCCGGCCCTTACCCCCGTGACCAAGTGGACTCCCAAGTAGTCTCCCAAGTTCTCTCCCTCGGCACCAGTGGCCGCCTCTTCGGCACCCAGGCCGACACCGG
>JBEKZN010000227.1:0-3996 GCA_049509815.1 Opitutales bacterium | reverse complement strand
CGCCTGCAAAATCTCCGTCAGCTTGGCCGCCCGGAACGGCTTCGCCATGTAGCTGTCCATCCCCACCCGCAGACAGTGCTCCTCGTCCCCCTTCATCGCGCGCGCCGTCATCGCGATGATCGGCGTGTACCGGTCCCGCGTCCGCTCGATGTCGCGAATGCGCTGGGTCGCCTCAAAACCGTCCATCACCGGCATTTGCACGTCCATCAGCACCAGGTCGAATTCGCTCTTGCGGTACGCTTCCACCGCCTCCGCGCCATTGTTCGCGATGGTCACCATATGCCCCAGCTTGCCCAGCCGTTTCAGGCACACCTCCTGGTTGATCGGATTGTCCTCCACCAGCAACACCCGCAGCGGCGTGATTGACCCCGGCGGTGTCGGCTCGCCCGTGCCTTCCGCCGGCTTTGGCGGCGGAATTGCCGACACCGGCACCCGCCCGGGCGCCTCCGGCCCGAATTCCTCCAAAATCAAATCCAGCAGGTATTTTTGCTTGATCGGCTTGGTCAGGCTCCGCGCCACCCCCAGCGCCGTCGCCCGGCTCGACTCCGTCAAATTCAGCGACGACGACAGCAAAATAATTTTGATTCCCGCCAGCGTCGGCCGGTTCAGCAGCAGTGCCGCCACGTCCAACCCGTTCAATTCCGGCATGTGCTGGTCCAGCAGCACCAGTTGGAACGGCTGCTTCTTCCGCGCCGCCGTTTCCAGCATTTCCAACCCTTCCAGCCCGCTCGACGCCGCCGCGGAAAACACCCCCCACTGCGTGCACAGCCGCACCAGGATGTCCCGGTTCGTCTGGTTGTCGTCTATAATCAGGACGCGCAAGTCCTTCAGCCGCGCCATCCGCGCCGGAATCGAAACTGGCTGCCGCGCCGGCACCCCGAACGGCAGCTCCACCTCGAACGTCGTCCCCTTGCGCACCTTGCTCTCCACCCGGATCGAGCCGCCCATCAACTCCGCCAGCTTTTTGCAAATCGCCAGCCCCAGTCCCGTCCCGCCGTACTTGCGCGTCGTTGAGGTGTCCGCCTGCGTGAAACTCTGGAAAATCACCTCCAGCCGGTTCGCCGGAATCCCGATGCCCGTGTCCGACACCACCAGCCCCAGCCGCATTCCCCCCGGCGCCTCACCCGGCTTCGCCTCCAGCGGATGCACCCGCACCAGCACTTCGCCTTCGTCCGTGAACTTGATCGCATTGCTGAGCAGGTTATAGAGAATCTGCTTGAACCGCGTCGGATCGCCGCGCACCAGTTGCGGCGTCGCCGGGTCAAAGTCCACCAGCAGCTCCAGCCCTTTTTCCAGCGTCTGGAACGAAAACTGCCCCACCGTCTCCTCCAGGCAGTGCAGCAGGTTGAACGCGATGCTCTCCAGTTGCAGTTGCCCGGCCTCAATCTTGGAGAAGTCCAGCACGTCGTTGATCAGCGACAGCAAAATGTTCGAACACGAAATAACCGATTGCAAATAGCTCTTCTGCTCCGCCGACAGCTCCGTCTCCAGGCACAACTCCGTCATGCCGATGATTCCGTTGATCGGCGTGCGAATCTCGTGGCTCATGTTCGCCAAAAAATCGCTCTTCGCCTGGCTCGCCAGGTTCGCCTGCCGGATCGCCTGCCGCAGCTTGTCCTCGTACTCCCGCTGCTGCGTGATGTCCCGCGACACGCACACCAGCCCGATGCACTTCCGGTGCTGGTCGAACACCGGCATCTTGTTCGACTGCACCCAGTGCCCCTCCCCGTTCTTGTACCGGAACAAACTCACATGGTTCAGCAGCGGCTTGCCCGACGCCAGCACCAGCGCGCTCGTCTCCGCAAACTCCTTTGCCGTCTGCTCCTCCACAAACTCCCGGAAATACCGCCCGATCTCCTGCCCCGGAAACGACACCCGCAGTGCGTTCTGGAACGCCGCGTTCGTCACCACGAACCGCCCCTCCAGATCCAGAAAAAACACGTAGTCGATCGTGTGATCCATCAGGATCTGCAGCAGCCGCAGCTCGCTGCGCGCGCTCATCACCATCTGCTCGTTGATGATCGGGTTCTCCAGCGCCAGCACCCACAACAGCTTCGCCTGGTCCGGGTCCTGCTCGATCACCACCTCCACCGCCAGCCGGTCCCCGCCAGCCTGGTAGCTCAGCCGCCCGTGCCATGCCTTCCCCGGCGCCACGTTCGCCAGCAGGTGCGCCAGACCCCCGTTGCCCTCGTCCGCCGTGAACCATTTGCTCAGCGGCCGGCCCGTCAGCGCCCCCGCCTCCACGCCGATCAGCCTTCCCCAATACCGGCTCGCCAGTCGTATCACGCCATCCCGGCCGCACGTCAAATACGGCCATGGCAAAATCCGCGATAAATTGCCGAGCTTGACTCGCGGGGTCGCTTGCATTGTGGATGTCGGGAACCAGCGCTTCCGCCACGCCGCCCGCGCCGGATACGCAGGCACAGCGGTAAAAACGATTTAATAACGCAACTCGCCACCGCCTGGCAATCCCGATTGCGACATGACCGCCCCGGCTACTCCGCCCCCCTCCGGGTCCTCCCAACACCCACCCGGCGCAACGAAGGAAGAACCCCGGCCCTGGCCCATGAAATGGACCGTCGTCGCCATCGTCATCTTCATTTTTGCCTACAACCTCTACCTCTGGCTCGGTACCTGATCACCCCCGCCCCCTCACTTCACCTCTTCAACCTGCTTAACTCTTCAACCTTTTAACCCTTCAACCCTCCAACCCCTTCACCGCCCCATCCTCACCATCGGCACAAACCGCACCGGCAGCACGTCCTTGATGGCATACTCCTCCCCCCGCGGTTGGTAAACCCTTAGCATTTGCCCCCCTTCGCTTCCTTCGGGCACGACCAGCCGGCCCCCGTCCTTGAGTTGCTCCAGCAAAACCTCCGGCACCACCGGAGGCGCCGCCGTCAGCACGATCGCGTCAAACGGCGCCCGCTCCGGCCAACCTTCGTAACCATCCCCCGCCCGCACCCGGACATTTTGATGGCCCAGCTTCACCAGCAACCCCGCCGCTTGCTCCGCCAGTGCCGGCACCACTTCGATTGAATAAACTTCCTTCGCCAGCTCCGCCAGCACCGCCGTCTGGTACCCGCATCCCGTCCCAATCTCCAGCACCACGTCTTCCGCCGTAATCTCCGCCAGCTCCGTCATCAACGCGACGACGTACGGCTGCGAAATCGTCTGCCCGTGCCCGATCGGCAGCGGATGGTCCTCAAACGCCTCTTCCTCCAGTTCCCGCGGCACAAACGCCTCGCGCGGCACCGCCCGCATTGCCGCCAGCACCCGCTCGTCGCGCACGCCCCGCGCCTCGATCTGCATCGCCACCATCCGCTCCCGCGCCACCCGGCCAGGATCTGTTCCCGTCACTCTTTCATCCGGTTTCATGACCAAACTCCTTCTTCCCGTGTCTCCCGTTGCCTTCCTCGCGGTAAATTCCTGCGTTCTCATTCTTTATCTTGTTCATCCTGTTAATCCTGTCAAAAACTCTTCTCTCTAGTCGTTTCCCTTCCTCTGTGTTTTTGCGCCTCTCCGCGAAATTTCTTTTCTTTCCCCTCTGTGTTCCTTGCGTTTTTTGTGGCTCATCCCTCTTTCGCTTCACGGTAAATCTCCCTCTGCCCGAATTCCCGGTCCAGCGGCAGCTTCCACAACGTCGCCAGACTCAGCACCGAGCAAAACATCACCCAGCAGAAAAACCCGAAATAATTCCCCGCAAACCACGCCAGCGCCCCGGCCGCCAGGTATCCTGCCAGCATCAACCCCAGCGCCATCGCCCCGGTGCACAACGCATAGTGCGCCGTCGGATGCGCCCCGCGCGCCACGAATAGCGCATACACCATGTACGCCGAAAACCCGTACCCGTAGCCCAGTTGCTCCAGCGTGATTCCCGCCCCGATCACCCACCGGCTCTCCGGCTGCGCCCACGCCAGCCCGACGTAAATCAAATGCGGCAGGTTCATCGCCAGCGCCATCCACCACAACTGCCGCCGCAGCCCCGTGCGCGAA
>JBEKZN010000226.1:0-4001 GCA_049509815.1 Opitutales bacterium | reverse complement strand
CACCCCATCCCCGTGGCCATTTTGGTCGCGTTCGCACTCCTCGCATCTTGGCCCGGCTTGGCTCGCGCCCAGACCGGCTACACCCAACTCAGCAACGCCACGATCGCCACGGCCCCCTATCAGTATTGCGGGATGGTAATCTCGGCCAATGCGACCGATCCCCTCTCTCCTTTTATCTACAACATCGGCGGAGGCGCGATCGCGCAAGACACCCGCTTGGTGATGAGCAGCGTGTATCTGCCCTACAACTATGGGGCCGTCTCTCCCTTTACGGAGAAAAACTATTTTGCCCAGGGCTATAACAGCACCGTTTTCCCCAACCCCGTACCTGCCAGCGCAAAGTCGTTGCGTGGTTATGTTTACGGCACCCGCTATGGACAATTGGTGGCGACGGGCAATGCCTTCACCGTCGCCGCGCTCGCCGTCAGCTTTGCCGTGTTTTATTCCAACACCCCTCTGACCACCGGCACGGTTCCCGCCGTGGTGGATTTACCCGGAGGCAGCCTCGATTCCAGCGTCACGAAGCCCATCGTCGGATACGCGGGTGCGGCGAATTACACCCTCTACCAAACCGGCCCTATCACCGCCGTTCCCTCTGTGATCAGCGATCCACTTTGGTACTTTGCCAGCCCCATGCCCGCAAATATCTTCCCGTTCATTGGCGGATCCGTCTGGGTTAAAGAGTCCAATCTATGGGCCTACGAAGGCGTCGCCTTGGCGCCGGGCGGCGCGGTCGGAGTCCCAAATTCCACCACCGGCCAGACCTACACCGGAACCGTCTTTGAATTGATGAACTCCGCCAACCTGCAACTCATCACGCAGGCCCTGGGCATTATTGGCAGCGGCAACCGCACCGGCCCTCCGCGCCCCACCCTCAACGCCACCAACGTTTACACCACGCTGCCCGTGGACAAAATTGCCAACGCCTACCAGCATGTGCAGGTCAACAATGCCGGGACTGGCACTTTGCGGTTTAATGCCACCTCGAGTCAGCCCTGGTTGAAAGTCAGCCCCACCAGTGGAGTGACGAAAACCTCCCCCGTGGCCATCGCCTTGAACTATGACACAAACTCGCTGAAGGCAGGCACCTACACTGCCGTCATGACCGTCAGCAATACCAACGGCGTCCAGACGGTAACAGTCCTCCTCCAGGTTGTGCCCGTTCCCCCGCCCGCCCCCAATGGAGTCAGAGCCTCAACCAACCGCAACGACGGCGTGCTGGTGACTTGGAACGCCGTGGCCGGTGCCGTCAGTTATGAGGTTTACCGCGGCTCCACCCCGCAGGCCAACAACCCGAGCGATTTGGGCCCCGCGACCACCACCAATTTCCTCGATACCTCCGCCGTGGCTCAGCAGCCCTATTATTATTTTGTCCGAACCGTCGGACCCAGCCTGGTCAGTGCTTACAGCCGCGCGGCAATTGGCATGAAGCGCCCCGCTGCTCCCTAAGGCCGCGTCCATCCGACGGCCCTTCCGCGCTGGCTTCGGTGCCCGCATCAAACCGGCCTGCTTTTCTCGAAGGCTTCTCCGGCCCTGCGCTTACATGTTGTACTTGATGTAAGCGTTCTTGCGCAGCTTGGTCAGCCATTTTTCCTCGGCCTGGCGTGCGTCCTCGGCGGCCAGTTCGTCCTCAATCTCGTAGCTGACCTTGTTGAGCGGTTGGATGCCGGCGTCCCGTTTGTCCTCGCAAAAGAAAATATAAACATTCCCGCCGGCTGCGACCGGGTCGCTTACCTGCCCCGGCTTGAGGCTGAAAATCACGTTTTCGATGGCCGACTGATATTGGCCCTTCGGAATCCAGTCCGCCTCGCCGCCCGCGCTCTGAAATTCGTCCTGGCTGTATTTGCGCGCGAGATCCGCAAAATCTGCTCCCGGCGCGCGCGCCTGCTTCACGATGTCCTGGGCCTCCTGCATCAGCACGTCGGCGGAATAATCGCCGGTGGGCTTGAGCGTGATTTGTCGCACTTTCACCGCCGCCTCCTGCGCGAATTGCTGCTTGTGGTCGTTGTAGTATTTCACGATCCGGTCAGGGCTGATGCCAGTCGATGGCCCGCGCAACTGGCTCCGCATATAGTCAACAATGATGTCGTCCTGCAACTGCTGGCGGTATTCGCGCTCACTCATGTTGCTCTGCTTGAGGTAGCTCAGAAACGCCTCCCGATCGCCCCCGAAGCGGTTGGTGATGCTGTCGTCGAATTCCTGATCCATGAAATATTTGGGAATCGTGCGGCCCGAGTCGTTGAAGGCCTGGATGATCAGGATGTTGTCCACCATCCGGTGCAATATATCGCTGAAGAGCTTGGCCAACTCGTCGTGCACGTACTGCGCCGCCGCCGCCTGATCATCGGGGTAGTCGGTGGACGCCTCTGCGTAGATGCGCTGCACCAGCGGATCCACCTGCTTGCGCACTTGGTCAAGCGTGATGATCTTGTCGTTCACCACGGCTGCAATGCCGTTGGCGTATTTGGCCTCCGCGGGGTCAATCCCCGGAGTCGTGGTATTGGAGGCCGACGCATCTTGGGCCAGCAACGGCGCGGACTGGCATGCCAATCCGCCCAGTGCCGCGGCCAGGGTGAAAATCGCAAACCGTGGTGTCATGTCTCGTCCATTTCGAGTCTTTGTAAAAAATCAATAATCTCGTCCATTCTCTGGAGGGGATGCCGTCCGGTCAAGCGGGGAAACCGGTTGCCCAACTGCACATACCGCGCCGGTTCGCCCCGCCGGCGGCCTGCGCGCAGGCATTTCAGGCGGTCCCCTTCGGTTTCGACTGACGCCAGCCGCCTTTGTTCCGCCCATACCCGAATCTCGGCCAGCTTGACCAGCGCCTGCGCGCCGTCCGGCAGCGGCCCGAAACGATCGCGCAGGGCTCCCGCCAGCCCGGCCACCTCCGCCGGAGTCGCCGCGAGTGCGAACCGCCGATACTGGTCGAGCCGCAGGCGTGTATCCGCGATGTACCCCGCCGGCAGCCCAGCCGCGATGCGTGCAACCGACTGGCCCGACAACTCCGCCTGCTTGAGGGCCGCATAGCGGTCGCCGGTGTCGTCGGTCGCCGCGGCAAACGTCGGCGTCACCACCTCGTCCGCCGCCAGTTCCACCGCCTCGCCCACCGGCACAAAATCCAGCCGCACGCTCGCGCGCAGCACCAGCGCCGCCGGCTCGCCTTTGAGTCGCGCGATGCTCTGGCGCAGCAACTGGCAGTACAAATCAAAGCCCACACCCGCGATATGGCCGCTCTGTTCCGCCCCGAGCAAATTGCCCGCCCCGCGCAACTCCAGGTCGCGCATCGCCAGCCGGAAACCCGCCCCGGGTTGGTTGAATTGCCGCAGCGCCGCCAGACGCTTCCGCGCGTCGTCCAGCAGGCGCGCATGGCGGTGCAGCAACAGGTACGCATACGCCTGGCGGTTGAACCGCCCGATCCGTCCGCGCAATTGGTACAACTGCGCCAGGCCGAACCGATCGGCGCCCTCGATGATCAGCGTGTTGCAATTCGGAATATCCAGGCCCGACTCGATGATCGTCGTGCACACCAGCACGTCGAACTCGCCCGCCACAAAACGCGTCATCAGCCGTTCGAGATCGTCGGCGTCCATTTGCCCGTGCCCGACCCCCAGCCGCGCCTCCGGCGCCAGCTCCCGCAGCAGGTGTGCGGCCTTCTCGATCGTCTCCACCCGGTTGTGCAAATAAAACACCTGCCCGCCCCGCGCCAGTTCGGCGCGAATCGCGTCGCGCACCACTTCCGGGCTGAAACTTTTCACCACCGTCTCGATCGGCAGCCGGTCGCGCGGCGGCGTCTCGATGACACTCAGGTCGCGCGCGCCCACGAGCGCAAAATACAGCGTGCGCGGAATCGGCGTGGCGCTCATCGCCAGCACATCCACCTGCGCGCGCAGGTGCTTGAGCCGCTCCTTGTGCCGCACGCCGAAGCGGTGCTCTTCATCAATGATCACCAGCCCGAGATCCTTGAACTTCACGTCCGCACTCAACAGCCGGTGCGTGCCGAT
>JBEKZN010000225.1:0-4008 GCA_049509815.1 Opitutales bacterium | reverse complement strand
ACGTTGTTGTCCGGATTGAAACCGAGCACCTGAACATCCTGGTTGCTGGTGTTTTGGGTGAGCCAGAAGCTGGTACGGTTGCGGACATCGTAGAAGCTGAATTCAAATTTGTCGCCAACGCGGCTGACGCCGCGCAATTCCAAGTCGAGCGGAGGGAGGTTGACCGGCGCCGAGGAGGGCGCCGAGAGCGATGGATTGATGAACGGGGAATTGATCGCTGCGGGATTGGGGGTGTCGCCCGGGGCCGAGGGGGCGAATGCCAGCAGGGCAGCCGCGAGCGCGCAAGCAGTCACACGACCGCTAAACGACCGAAGCAGACGATGGGCACGGCGGTGCATATTGCGGCAAGCTTTTATTATGCATCCTTGGGTTCGCCGGAGCAACCGGAAATGCGGGGTTGGAAGCCAGGGCGGTGGTTATGAATGGTGGCGCGGAACGAACGGCGATTCCACGCTTGCGCGGGGGCGCGGGGCGGGCAGGATTTTGCGGCATGAAGGACGCACCGGGGCCGATGGTTTTGTCGGGCAACATCGCGGACGTGGTGAGCGGGCGGACGTTTGCCGGGCGCGTGGAGGTGGCGGCGGAGCGGATCGCGCGGGTGGTGGAAACGGGGCCGGCGCAGGCGGGGGCGCCGTGGTTCACGCCGGGGCTGGTGGACGCGCATGTGCACGTGGAGAGCACGATGCTGGCGCCGAGCGAGTTTGCGCGGGTGGCGGTGACGCATGGGACGGTGGCGACGGTGAGCGACCCGCACGAGATCGCGAACGTGCTGGGGGTGGCGGGGGTGCGGTGGATGCTGGCGGACGCGCAGCGGGCGGCGTGCAAGATTTTCTTCGGCGCGCCGTCGTGCGTGCCGGCGACGAGTTTCGAGACGGCGGGAGCGAAGTTCGGGGCGAAGGAGGTGGGCGAGCTGCTGGACGACCCGGCGATCCGGTATTTGTCGGAGGTGATGAATTTTCCGGGGGTGATTTATGGCGACGCGACGATGCGGGCGATTGTGGCGGAGGCGAAGAAGCGCGGGAAGCCGGTGGACGGGCATGCGCCGGGCGTGCGCGGCGAGGATTTGAAAAAATACGTGGCGGCGGGCATCCAGACGGACCATGAGTGCACGACGCTGGACGAGGCGCGCGAAAAGGCGGCGCTGGGAATGAAGATCTGGATTCGCGAGGGCTCGGCGGCGCGGAATTTCGAGGCGCTGTGGCCGCTGCTGCTGGAACGGCCGGAATTGTGCGGGCTGTGCAGCGACGACAAGCATCCGGACGAGTTGCTGGTGTCGCAGATCGACGAGTTGGTGCGGCGGGCGGTGGCGCACGGGGTGCCGGTGATGGACGCGCTGCGGGCGGCGACGCTCAACCCGGTGCGGCATTACGGGCTGCCGGTGGGGCTGCTGCAGGCGAACGACCCGGCGGACATCATCGAGGTGGGCGACTTGCGGAATTTCAAGGTGAAGCGGACGTGGGTGAACGGGCGATTGGTGGCGGAAGAAGGCCGGCCGCTGGCCGCGCGCGTAACGGTGACGCCGGTGAATGTGTTTCACGCGGGGCCGAAGCGGGCGGCGGATTTCCAATGGCGCGCGCAGGCGGGAAAGAAGGTGCGCGTGATCGAGGCGATTGACGGGCAGATTGTGACGGGCGAGACGGTGGAGACGCCGAAGGTGACGGCGGAGGGGATGGTGGCCTGCGATACGGGACGGGATTTATTGAAGCTGACGGTGGTGAACCGGTATGCGGACGCGCCGCCGGAAGTGGCGCTGGTGCGGAATTTCGGGCTGAAGCGCGGGGCGCTGGCGTCGAGCGTGGCGCACGACTCGCACAACGTCGTCGCGGTGGGAACGAGCGACGAGGAGCTGGCGCGAGCGGTGAATCTGGTGATCCGGCATGGCGGCGGGTTGAGCTTTGCGAGCGGCGAGACAGAAAAGGCGCTGCCGCTGCCGATTGCGGGACTGATGGCGACGGGCGACGCGGCGACGGTGGGCGCGGCGTACCGGGAGTTGTCGGAGCTGGCGCGGGCGGCGGGGTGCGGGCTGAAGGCGCCGTACATGTGCCTGTCGTTTCTGGCGCTGCTGGTGATTCCGCAGTTGAAGCTGAGTGACAAGGGGCTGTTCGACGTGGGGAAATTCAGCCTGGTTGAGCCGTGGGTGGATTAAAAAAGAAGTTTGCGTCGGGGCGGGCGGGCGGATACACAACCGTGGGAAACGCATCTTCGCGCGCCTATGAGTGCCTTTCCCCAGAGTCCCGTCCCGGGCGCTCCCGCCACGGAGGCCCCGCCAGTTCCCGCGGGAGTGGTGAACGCGCCGTCGCCGAATTTGGCGCGCGGGCGCGAGGCGGCGGCGGTGGACGCGCAGTTTTACCAGGCGGCGGACGAGTTTTTCCCGAAGCAGGCGCCGACGGCGCTGACGTATGACGACGTGACGCTGGCGACGCTGTTTTCGGAGGTGCTGCCGCGGGAGACCAAGCTGGAGACATCGTTGAGCGACTCGCTGCATTTGCCGATGCCGATTTTGTCGGCGGACATGGACACGGTGACGGAGTCGGCGATGGCGATTGGGATGGCGTTGAACGGCGGGCTGGGGCTGCTGCACTATAATATGAGCGAGCGGGCGCAGGTGCGCGAGGTGGAGCGCGTGAAGCACCACATCCATGGGCTGATTCAGGATCCGATACTGGTGAAGCCGGACCAGACGATCGGGCAGGTGCTCGAGTATGTGGAGCAGAAGCGGTTTTCGTTCCGAACGTTTCCGGTGGTGGACGAGCAGGGGGTGCTGATCGGATTGCTGTCGGGACGGCTGGTGAAGGAGCGGTACCGGGCAAAGACGGTGGCGGAGGCGATGACGCCACGGAAAGAGGTTTATACGATCCAGCAAAGGGAGCTGGGATCGAATCCGATTGCGGCGGCGGACAAATTTTTTAGCGAGCACCTGGGCATCCACAAGCTGCTGGTGGTGGACGAGGGGGATCATTTGCGCGGGCTATTCACGTTGAGCGACATTGAGCGGATCACGGACGAGGCGCGGGCGAACGTGAAGCCGGCGCGGGACGCGCGGTTCCACCTGTTGTGCGGGGCGGCGGTGTCGTCGCCGCGCACGGGCGCGGGCGAGCTGGACCGCGAGCGGCTGGTAAGCCATGTGGGCGCACTGGTGCAGGCGGGCGTGGACGCGGTGGCGATTTCGACGGCGCACGGGCACACGGCGGGCGTGGGGCAGAGCGTGCGTTTGCTGCGGGAGCAGTTTCCGGACTTGACGCTGATCGCGGGCAACGTGACGAGCGCGGCGGGGGTGGCGTTCCTGGCGGAGGCGGGGGCGAACGCGATCAAGGTGGGCCAGGGGCCGGGTTCGATTTGCACGACGCGGATGGTGGCGGGCGTGGGGATTCCGCAGTTGACGGCATTGTATGTGGCGGCCAAAGAGGCGCGGCGGCGCGGGGCGCGGATCCTCGCGGACGGGGGCATCACCAAAAGCGGCGACATCGTGAAGGCGCTGACGCTGGCGGACGCGGTGATTTTGGGCGGGCTGCTGGCGGGCTGCCGCGAGGCGCCGGGGCAGATCGTGGAAATTGACGGAAAATTTTACAAGCAGTACCGCGGGATGGGGAGCCTGGAGGCGATGCGGCGCGGGTCGGCCGCGCGCTACGGGCATGAGAAGACGAGCACGGGCGCGGGGCAAAAGGTGGCGGCGGAAGGAATTGAAGCGCTGAAGGAAGTGGCGGGCACGCTGGACAGCGTCCTGGGGCAGCTTTTGGGCGGGGTGCAGAGCGGGCTGGGCTACCTGGGCGCGCACCACTTGGGCGAGCTGCGGGCGAAGGCGCGGTATGCGCGCGTGACGCCGGCGGGGATGCGCGAGGCGGCGCCGCATGACGTGGTGGAAGTGAAAACGTCGAAGGCGTGAACGGGCGCGTAATGACAAAGGTGAAGTTCGGATGATGAAATTAGTTCACGGGCGCGGTGTTTTTGGGCTTGGGACGGGTTGATTCGTGCGTCATGATGCGGCATTCCTTGATTTTTATTCATCAC
>JBEKZN010000224.1:0-4011 GCA_049509815.1 Opitutales bacterium | reverse complement strand
AAAACATGCTCGGCGGTTTCCACTTCAACGACCGCCGCTACGCCGACGACGACCTCACCCTCGGCTCCCTCGACCCCTACCAAGTCTTCCGCATCTTCCACGAAATCCACTTCTTCGCCGCCGACCACGGCAAGGCCCCCAAAATCGCCTACATGATCGACCAGTCCCACAACGAAAAACCCAAAATCGAAGCTACCATCCAAACCGTCGTCATGGCCCAGGAACTCTTCGTCAAGGCCGCCCTCGTTGACCACGACGCCCTCCGCAAATTCCAGGCCAGGCACGACGTCGTCGCCGCCGAACTCGAACTCAAAAAAGCCTTCTTCACCGACGTTGCCCCCGCCCTCCTCGCCTGGCGCAAACGCAACCAACTCCCTGCCGACCCCCTCAAGGAACACCGCCGCTCCGGCTACGAACGCATCGCCGCCGCCGACCGCAAACACCGCCGCAAAGTCGCCGGCCTTTCCCAAGGCGGCAGCTACGCGTAGAAATTTGTGCCATCGGCAGAACGGCGCGCCCTCACCCCATCGCTTCTTCTTGCTCGTTCACTCCTCCACCCCGTCCACCACAAAACTCCCGCCCACACCCGCCTCCGCCGGCCGCACCAGCAACGTCCGCGCATCCGCCCCGGGCAGTAACGCCACCCACGCGTCCAGCACCTCCGTTCCGGGATCCACCAGCGTTTCCTTCAGCGTTTTTCCGTCCGAGTCTGCCAGAATCAGCCGCAGCCGCCGCGCATTTCCTCCGATCCGCGCGTGCAATAGCCCCGGAGGCTTTCCCATCCCGGGTGCCAGCCCCTCCGGCAAATTCAACTGCCACAGCGGCTCCTTTTCGCCTGCCGGATAAATAAACTCCCCGCCCGCCGCGCGCGTCACCCCCGCTGCCGTCACCGCCTGGCTCAAGTCCATCTCCACGGCCAGCCCTCGTTGGATCGGCACCACCTCCCACAGTTCCAGCGTCATCGGCGCCAGCCGCGCGCCCGCAGAGACCTCCGTTTGCGCCAGTTGTTTTAGCCGCAGCCCGTGCGAAGCCAGCATCATCTCCGCTTTCAGTATTTCCTCCGCCGTCGGGCTGAACAGCACCACCCGCATCCCCGGCCGCAGAAAAAATGGCCGCTGCGAATAATTCGTGTCCGAACCGCCCACCCAGTTCGACGCCGCCGGAAATTTTTCCCCCGCCACGCTGCTGCCATACAAATAAAAATCCGCCAGCCGGCTCGCAAACCACCCGTCGGACCGCCCCAGGTTGAACCAAAACCACGCCTGCCCCGCTTCCTGCCACTCGTCCAACCGCTTCACCGCCGCGAACACCGCCTCGTTCTCCGCCACATTCGCCGCCAGCCGCCTTGGGTCCGTCTGCTCCTTGTTGCACAAATCTATAGTCCGCCCCGCCAGCGACACCACGAACCCCAGCGTGCAAACCAACGCCCGCCCCGCCTTCGCTTCCGCGCCCACCCCTGCCGCCGCGACCAGCACCGGAATCAGCCCCAGCGCCAAATAACCCGACGGTTTCTCCGGCAACCCATATACCACCAAAATCGTTCCCAACCCCGCCGCCACCACCGCCCATTGTTTTCGCTCCTCCATTCCCTCCATCAACCACGCCAGCCACCCGCCCACCACCAACAGCGGAAATGTCAGCAGCAGCGATGCCTGCCCTTCGTTCTGCAAAAACTGCCATTGGCCCAGCGCATCGCACACCGCAAACCCCGCCAGTCCCGCGATGAACACCCACGACACCAACGGCAGCGGCCCCGCCAGCGACGCCCACACTCCTACCGGCCGGTCTGCGCTGCTCCGATACGCCACCCGTCCGCCCTTCCATACCGCGCCCGCCGCCAGCACCAGCACCAGCAAATAAAACGGCAGCCACCGCGCGTCCCGCCACCACACCGCGATCGGCAAATCCCACGTCCCCGTCGTGTACCGCCCAATCGCATGAACCTGCGCCAGAAAAAACCACCACGGTCCCCCGAATCCGTGCGAAATTATCCCCTGTAAAATCACCGCGCCCGCCGCGCCCGCCGCCGCCCAGCCCAGTCCCTTCGCCAATTCGGCCCAAGTCCACCGCGGCAGGCAAAACACAAACAGCGCAAACACCAGCGGCGCCACCGCCGCCTGCGCCAGATACGTGCACACCGCGCCCGTGAACAACGTCCCCGCCAGCATCTGCCACCCCCACAACCGCCGTGCGTCCCGCATCCGCGTCAGCGCCCACACCGCGCCCAGCATCAGCACCAGGCACGTCCCAAACACGTAATTCCAGCTCAAGTTGTAAATCGCCAGCCCATTCGTCAGCCCCAGCGCCGCTCCCGCCAGCGCCGCCCGCTCATTGCGAAACAGCCGGTGCAGCGCGCCGAACAAAAACCAAAAGCCCGCGGCAAACAGCGCCGCCTTCTGCGCGAAAATCGCCCACGCCACCGGCAGCCATCGGTACGCCAGCCAGCCCAGCCCGTTGTGCAGCACCCGCGATCCTTGGTACGCCCCCGCAAACCGCGCGTACAACATTTCCGGATGCACAAAATAACCCGTGCATTTCCACGCGTCCGCATTGTCGATCGTCGAATACATCCATGTCCGGTTCACCGCGAAAAATGCCAGCGGAAACAAGGCCAGTGCCCACCACGTCCGGCGCGAAATCATGCCCGTCCAACAAACGTCCCGCCACTCCCCCACGCAAGTCTATTGCCCCGTGTTTCTTCTTCCATTTTCCATCCGCGCCCGGATTTAATACTCCGCCGACTCCACCACGAAACTCCCGCCCACGTCCGGCTCCGTCGGCCGCACCTGCAAATAGCGGTCGTCCTCCCCCGGCTTCAACTCCACCCACCAATCCCGCACCGCCGATCCCGGATCCACCGTCACTTCCGTCAGCGGCCGCCGCTTTTCGTCCGCCAGGATCAGCCGCAGCCGGCGCTCGTTCGCCCCGATGCGCAGCTTGATCCAGTCGCCCGCCGCGCCTTTCGTCGGCGCGATTCCCTCCGGCAATTTCAACTCCCATGCCGTCGTTTTTTCACCGGCCGGGTAGATAAACTCCGTCCCATTGCCCGCCGCCGTGCGCGTCACCCCTTCTGCCGTTTCCGCCGCGCTCACGTCCAGCGCCACCCCTTGCGTTTGGCCCAGCGGCACTGTCTCCCATAATTCCATCCGCGTCGGCTTGAGCCCGCCGCCTGCGGTCGTTTCCGCTTGAGCCAAAGGCCGCAATTGCATCCCGCGCTCCGCCAGCGCCGTCTGCGCCTTTGCCATTTCATTCGGCTGCGTGTCGAACAACAGCACCCGCATCCCCGGCGCCAGCTTGAATTTCCAATCCGCGTACGGCGTCTTCGGATGCACCGCCCCGCCGATCAGGCCGGGAAACCGTTCCCCCGCCATCTCCTGACTCCAGTTGTAGAAGAAATTCAGCTTTCGGTGCAATCGCCCGTTCGGCCGATCCAGCCCGTCCCAAAACCACACCTCCCCCTCCCGATCCCAAATATCAATCATTCGCACCGCCCCGTACACCACCTCGTTGAACGGCTCCGTGGACTTCACCGAGCTGGGCGACAAAAACCGCCGCTCCGCCAGATACTCGTTCAGCCCCGCCAGCGACCCCACAAACACCAGCGCCGCCGCCAGCGTCACTCCCGGCCGCGTCGCCCCCGCACCGATCATCCCGGCCCCGAGCACCGCCGGAACCAGCAGCAGCGACCACGGCATCACCCATCTTGCCGGCCAGAAATGCCCCAGCCATCCATACATCAATAAGACCCCGCCCAGCGCCACCCCCGCCACCACCCACTGCCGCCATTCCTCCATCCCCTCCAGCAGCCACGCCACCCACCCGCCAATCACCAGAAATGCAAACGGATACAGAAACGACGACTGCTCGCAATTCTGCAGCATCTGATGCACCCCCGTCGCATGCAAAGTCACAAACCAGAAAAATCCAAAAATAAATACTCCCGACACCACCGGGAGCGGCTCGGCCAACCGCTCGCGCCAACCCCGCGCCGCGCCCCCGCCTTTCCATAAT
>JBEKZN010000223.1:0-4026 GCA_049509815.1 Opitutales bacterium | reverse complement strand
CCTAGGTAGCATACCATCCAATCGCCCGCTCGGACAGCTTTTAAACAAAAAATTCCAAACCCGCCCCTCGTCAAGCCTCTCCTTCAACCTCTCGCAACCCGGCAATTCCCCTCTGACCGTCCCGCCCTCCCCCTTCGAACTCAAACCGGATTTGAACTAGGGAAAAATCCCGCGCCCATCTCGCAATTACCTCACCAGCTTCAAATTCATGGAAATTCTTTTTGATCTCAGCGGGAAGAAGTTTGCTATCTCGCGCCTCTTTCATATCATGGCTAAATAAATGAACTGGCGCGTATCTTCATTGGTGTCTTGGCTCTTCACCGCGTCCTTTCAGGCCGCGCAGGCGGATCCCGCTTATTTCGCGCCCCCGCCGCCGGTGGTCATTTCGGCACCATCCGCCCCGGCCGAGCACCCCTCGGTCTTTCACGCTCAAGCCGCCCCGGCGCAGTACTCCATCGGCCAGCCCAGCAACCAGGCCCAGTACCTCCTCCAACTGCTCAACCGCTCCCGCGCCAACGCCGTCGCCGAAGCCACCCGCATCGTCACCGATTACGGCAATAGCACCACCACCCTCGACGCCAACATCACCGGCGCCGCCCAGTACTTTGGCGTAAACTTCTCCACCTTCCAATCCCAGTTCGCCACCCTCCCCTCGCCCGAACCGCCCCTGGCCTTCAACCCCCTCCTCCTCCAGGCCTCGCTCCTCCATAGCGAAGACATGCAGCAGGCTAACTTTCAAGGCCACAACAACTCCGTCTATCAGCCCGGCAATCAAACCGTGAACGTCGGAGATAGCACCAGCTTCTTGTGCAATGCTGTCGGCACGCCCGCGCCCTCGCTCCAGTGGCAGATCTCCACCGATGGCGGTTCGACCTGGTCCAATATCTCCGCTACCGCCACCTATGGCCAAGTCACCACCGACACCCTTATTATCAACAATATAACCGCTGACATGAACGGCGACCAGTTCCGTCTGCTTGCCTTCAATTCCGCTGGCACCACCCCCAGCACCCCCGGCATCCTTAGTGTTAACGAGGCGGCCGCGGACAAGGTCGCAATCAAATCCCTCCCTTCGACCTCCGTTGGCACCGCCGCAAAATTCAGCGCCCCCTCCGCCGTCACCGCTGATGATACCGCCGTCGCCCCAAGTTTTATCCCCCCGCCCGGCAACCTGACCCCCGGCGGCGATCTTGGCTCCCGCCTTACCGCCGTCGGCTACGACTTCAGCACCGCCGCCGAAAACGTTTTCGCCTATGGCGAGGACCTCGACTACGTCCACGCCAGCTTCGAAATCGACTGGGGCAACTTTTCCCAAAATGTCGATGGTGTTACTTTCCCGTCCATCGGCGGCATGCAGAACCCGCCCGGTCACCGCTACAATAACCACGACCTCGTCTTCAATGGCGGCGACGACCCCGACAACACCACCGTGACCATCCGCCGCGAAATCGGCATCTCCGTCGTCGCCGGTGCCGGCAACGGCAACGGCGCTGTCACCGGCCCGCTCGTCGTCACTTATGACTTCGGCACGGTGCAGAACGACACCCCGCTTATCACCGGCGTCGTTTACCTCGACGCCAACGACAATAATTTTTACGACCCCGGCGAAGGCATCGGCAATGTCACCGTCACCGTCTCCAACGCCAACTTCTACGCCGTCACCGCCGGCTCCGGTGGTTACGCCGTGCCCGTGCCAAGCGACGGCACTTACACCATCTCCTTCACTGGCGGCGGCGTGGCTAATTTCACCGAAAACGTCACCGTCTCCGGCGGCAACAACGTCGAGGCCGATTACATGATCTCCGCTGCGAACCTTGCGCCCAACATCACCACCCAGCCCGCCAGCACTTCCGCCGCCGTTGGCGCCCCCATCAGCTTCACCGTCATCGCAAACGGTTCCTCGCTCACCTACCAGTGGCAGTTTAACAACAAACCGATCTCCGGCGCCACCTCCGCCACTTACGCCATCTCGAAGGTCGCCGCGACCAACGCCGGCAACTCTACCGTCATCGTCACCAACACCCACGGGAGTGTTCCCAGCCTCCCCGCCACCCTCACTATTGGCGTGCCGCCGTCCATTAGTTCCGGTCCCGCCAGCCTCACCGTCACGGGTGGCGGCAATGCCACGTTTTCCGTCGGTACCACCGGCACGCAGCCGATAACCATCTATTGGCAGATTTCCACCAACGGCGGCTCCACCTGGTCCAACATCACCGCCCTCACCCCCGGCAACTTCACCGGCTTCAACAGCTCGAACCTCACCGTGGGCGACACCAGCGCCAGCCAGAGCACCGACCAGTTCCGTGCCCTCGCCGTCAACCTCGTCGGCGAATTCTTCTACACCGCCACCAGCAAAGCCGCCACCCTAACCGTCAACGCCCCGCCGACCCTCACCAGCCTCATGGCGTCCTCGGGCAATCAATCCGTCAACTCCCTCGCCGGCGGCAACCTGAGCGCCACCGCCGGAAGCCTCGTCACCTTCTCCGCCAGCGCGGTGGGAGGAACCGTCAAGTACCAGTGGCAGCTCAACGGCAAAAACATCTCCGGCGCCACCAAGGCCACCTACACCATCTCCAAAGCCGCCGCGGCCAACACCGGCGCCTACACCGTCCTGATCAGTAACTCCGTCGTCAAAACGCCCATCGCCAGCAGCGCCATCAACCTCACCGTCCTCGTTCCTCCCTCCATCACTACCCAGCCCAAGGCGCAGAGCGTCAAAGCCGCTGGCACGGCCAATTTTGTTGTCAAGGCCACCGCCAGCCCGCCCATTACCGCCTACCAATGGACTCAGAACGGCCAGAGCTTGTCGAATGGCGTGTTTAGCGGCGTCAATGTCTCCGGTGCTACCTCCGCCAGCCTCACCTTGGGCAACGTCACGACCGCCCTCAACGGCGACACCTACTTGGTCAAAGTGACCAATTCCTCCGGCACCACCCCCAGTGCCTCCGTGAAGCTGACCGTCAAGTAGCCGTCATTGCTCCCTTGCCGCTTGCGCCAAGGGCCCCGATTCCGCCAGTGTTGCAATCGCCGTCGTGCCCCGCGTCCAGGCACCGCACGCTTCGGCCCACGAACTTCGCCATGCCCGCCCGTGTCTTTAGCCCTGCCCGACCATAATCCATTCTTCGTTCCCGCCTTGAGCCGCCCTTCGCTTCATCTTCCTGCCCGCGCTTTTCGCTGGCTCGCGTTCGCCCTGGCCCTGGCCTCCGCCAGCGCCTACGCCGCGCTGCCGACCGTCAAGACCGCGCACGTCGATCCCAGCCTCGTCGCGAACGTCACCGCCATCGCCCCCGGCCAGCCTTTCTGGACCGCCCTGCGCCTGAAAACCGACCCCGGCTGGCATACCTACTGGGTCAACCCCGGCGACTCCGGCGAAGCCACCGAAATCACTTGGAACCTGCCCCCGGGTTGGACCGCCGGCCCCATCCAGTGGCCCGCGCCGCATCGCCTCCCCATCGGTCAAACCATCCTCAACTACGGCTACGAGGGCGACCTGCTCCTGCCCGTGCTCATCACGCCTCCGGCCAATATCCAACCCGGCTCGACCGTTACCCTTTCCGCTAATGCTAACTGGCTCGTCTGCGCGGAAATTTGCCTGCCCGGCGCTGCCAACCTCAGTCTCACCCTTCCCGTTCAAGCCGCCCCACCCCCGGCCGACCCAACCTGGCAACCGGTCATCGCGCAAACCCTCGCCGCGCTGCCGCAACCCCCGGCCATGTTCAACGTCTCCGCCTGGCGCCAAGGCGACCAGTTGTTCCTCGGCCTCGAGCCAAGGCCTGGCGCCGACCTTCCCGCGGAATTCAAGGACGTTTACTTCTTTTCCCTCGATTCGCAAACCCAGCCCATCGCCCCGCAAACCTGGCACCGCGCCGGCGACGGCTGGATTCTCACCCTGACCCGTGCCGACAGCGCCCCCGCCCAAGTCACCAGCCTTCCCGGCGTCCTTGTCACCAGCGGCTCATGGATCGCCAACGGCACGATTTCCGCTCTCGCCCTGAACCCACCACTCTCCAGCACGCCCCCACCCGG
>JBEKZN010000222.1:0-4039 GCA_049509815.1 Opitutales bacterium | reverse complement strand
CGGTGTCGCCCATCATCCAGAAGTTGTCTTTTTTGTTGCCGGGGACGATGTGGACGGCGGGGTCGAGGCCGGCGGCGCGGAAGTGGGCGGCCCAGACGTCGGCGGCTTCGTGGTCGTAGGTGGAGGGGTCGTGTTTGGAAGGGTCGGGTTTATAAACGGTGGCGTAGAGGCGGGCGGGGGGGAATTTCCAGATTTGGACGACGAGTTCCCAGGCCCAGTCGATGGCGACCTTTTTGAAGTAGTCGCCGAAGGACCAGTTGCCGAGCATTTCGAAGAAGGTGTGGTGGTAGGTGTCGAGGCCGACGTCTTCGAGGTCGTTGTGCTTGCCGCCGGCGCGGATGCATTTCTGGGTGTCGGCGGCGCGCGGGGGGTGGTAGGGGCATTGGACCTGGCCGAGGAAGATGGGCACGAACTGGTTCATGCCGGCGTTGGTGAAGAGGAGATTCGGGGAGTCGGGCAGCAGGGAGGAGGACGGGACGATGGTGTGCCGCTTGGAGCGGAAGAAGTCCAAGAAGGATTGGCGGATTTCGGCGGAGGTCATGAAGGGAAGAAAAGAGGAAGAGATAGAATTTAATCACGAATAGACACGAACAAAAACACGAATGGACACGAAGGGGAGGAGAAAAGAAGAGAGGGAATTAAGCGAAAACAGACACAAATGCGATGCGAATGGACGCGAATGAGGAAAGAGCGGAAGAGAAAGAATTTAATCACGAATGGACACGAATGAGCTGGGAGAAACGAGGGGATGCAAAACGAATGGACACGAATCGGATGCGAATAGACACGAAGGAAAGGCAACGGCACGCGAAGGCAACTAGACGACAAAGCGCTTCCACTCGAAGCGTTTGGCATGGCCAAAGTTAAAGATCAGGCCTAGGCGGTATCCGCTTGCCTTGAGGTAGTTGATCAGTTGAGCGGTTTCACGGGAAGTGAGTTCAGGCACGGTTTTCAGCTCGACGATGATTTTTTCGTAAGCAATTAGGTCAGCCAGATAACGTTTAGTCAGGACGGTGTCTTTGTAGCGAATGGGGAGTTCCACCTGCATTTTGACAGGAATATTGCGTAGGAGGCATTCGTAGGACAAGGCCTCCTGATAGACAGCTTCAAGAAACCCGACACCAAGGAAATTGCGCACTTCAAGGGCAGCGCCGACGAGCGCATAGGTTTCGTCCGCAAACAGGAGGCTGGCTTTTGCCTTGGTGTCCATTCCGGCTTTATTCGTGTCTATTTGTGGATGAAATCCTATAGGCGCGAGAGGATGGCGGCGCCCATGGCGGTGGTGGAGACGGAGGGCTGGCCGAAGGCGATGTCGGCGGTGCGGGTGCCGGTGGTGACGGTGTCGCGGACGGCTTTTTCGATGGCGGCGGCGGCGGTTTCGAGGCCGTAGCTGTAGCGGAGCATGAGGGCGCCGCTGAGGACCTGGGCACAGGGGTTGGCGAGGTTTTTGCCGGCGATGTCGGGGGCGGTGCCGCCGGCGGATTCGTAGAGGCCGAAGGGCTGGCCGTGGGAGTTCTGGCCGGTGCCGAGGCTGGCGGAGGCGAGCATGCCGAGGGAGCCGCAGACGACGGCCATTTCGTCGGAGAGGATGTCGCCGAACATGTTTTCGGTGACGATGACGTCGAACTGGTTGGGGTCGCGGGCGAGCTGCATGGCGGCGTTGTCCACGTAGAGGTGGGAGAGCGAGAGCCTGGGGTAATTTTTGGCGACGAAGTCGGTGACGGTTTTGCGCCAGAGGACGGAGGTTTCGAGGACGTTGGCCTTGTCCACGGAGGTGAGGCGGCCGGAGCGGGCGGCGGCGGCGCGGCAGGCGACCTCGGTGATGCGCTCGATTTCGGATTTTTTGTAAACCATGGTGTCCACGGCTTCGATGTCGCCGTCGGCGAGGGTGCGGGTTTCCTTGGGGAGGCCGAAGTAGAGGCCGCCGGTGAGTTCGCGGACGCAGACGATGTCGATGCCCTTGGGGATGCGCTCGGTTTTGAGGGGGGAGGCGTCCACGAGCTCGGGGTAGAGGAGGCCGGGGCGGAGGTTGGCGAAGAGGCGGAATTCCTTGCGGAGGGGGAGGAGGGCGCCGCGTTCGGGCTGCTGCTTGGGCGGGAGTTTTTCCCATTTGGGGCCACCGACGGAGCCGAAGAGGATGGCGTCGGCGGCGCGGCAGGCGTCGAGGGTGGAGGGCGGAAGGGGGGTGCCGTGGTTGTCGATGGCGATGCCGCCGACGTCGTGGTGGGAGTAGTCGAGGGTCCAGCCGGCCTTGGCGGCGACCTGGTGAAGGACGTCGAGGGTGACCTTCATGACTTCGGGGCCGATGCCGTCACCGGGGAGAACGGCGAACTTGAGGGTTTTCATAGTGGAGGGAAAGGGAAGGCCGGGACGGGAGTGCCTTGGGGCCAAGGGACAAGACAACCGGGTTTCGCTCTGGGGGAAAAGCGAAAAATGGGGGTGGGGAATTGAAGATGGAACATTGAAAATTCAAAATTCAAGATGGAAGAGGGAAGATAGAAGAGGGAGAATTCAAAATTCAAAATTGAAGATTCAAGATGGAAGATTGAAGATTCAAGATGGAAGGTGGAAACGGGAAGAGGGAGCGGCCCAGGAGAATGCCGGGTGGAGCGCTTGACAAGGGTGGGGAACAGCGTGATGAGACGGGGCGCGTGATGAGGCGATTTTTGCTCTGGGCGGGGTTGGCGGCGGGGGCGGCGCTGCTGTCGGGTTGCTGGCAGGCGGCGGTGGCGCGAGCTGGTATGAACCATGCTCAAGGACAGCCAGGGCCGGTGCAGCGCCTGTTTAACGCACAAACGACGCCCCGTGGGAATACCCCGAACGGTGGCGTTTGTGTGACAAGCGCGGCACAACCTGCCAACGCGGGCGATTTCCAGTTGCCAGCGGGGACGGGTCGGTCAGGCTTTTTAGCCGGACCGGGTTCAAAACCAGACGCCTGTGCAAATCCTGACCTTCCAACTGGGCCCGCTGGCGACCAACGCCTACCTGCTGCTGCCACCGAAGCGGAAGGAAGCGGTGTTGATTGACGCGCCGGTGGGGGTGTATCAGGCAATTGCGCCGAAATTGGGGGATCGGAAGCTGATAGCGCTGCTGCTGACGCACGGGCACTGGGATCACATTGTGGACGCGGCGATATGCCGCGGGGGTGGGGCGACGGTTTACGCGCATCCGGACGGGCGGCTATGGATCGAGAATCCGACGCTGCAGGCGACGTTCATGCCGCCGATGGCGCCGGTTCCGCCGGTGCAGGTGGATGAGTTGCTGCTGCCAAACCAGACGCTGGAACTGGCGGGGATGCGAATCCAGGTGCGGCATGTGCCGGGTCACGCGCCAGGCAACGTGATGTTCTATGTGCGGGATGCGAACGCGGCGTTTCCGGGGGATGCGATCATGGCGGGGACGGTGGGGCGGACGGATTTGCCGGGGGGGAACTTTGCCCAGTTGGAGAAGTCCATCCGCAACCAGATTTACACGCTGCCGGGGGACACGGTGCTGTACCCGGGGCATGGGTCGGCGACGATGGTGGCGACGGAGCGGGCGGGGACTTTGTTTGTGCGCGGGTAGGGTGGGCGGGTGAAAGGTTGAAAGGTTGAAGAGTTAAAAGGCCGGAGGCGGGCGCGGGTTTGTTCTGTCAATTTCCCGGGCGATGGCGTTAATAGTGGCGGATGCGTCGGCGGCGGAAGCAATTTCATTCATGAGCGCGGAAACACAGGCGGACTTCATGCGCCGGGCGCTGGAAGCGGCGCGGCGCGGGTGGGGCGACACGCACCCGAATCCGATGGTGGGGGCAATCATCGTGGAGGAGGGACGGGCGGCGGCGGACGGTTTCCACGCGCGGGCGGGGGAACCGCACGCGGAGGTGAGGGCGCTGCGCAATCTGGGGCGGGCGCCATCCGCGGATGCGACGTTGTATGTGACATTGGAGCCGTGCAGCACGGCGGGGCGCACGCCGCCGTGCGTGGAGGCGATCGTGCGCGCGGGGGTGCGACGGGTGGTGGCGGGGGCGACGGATCCGAATCCGCGGCACGCGGGGCGGGGA
>JBEKZN010000221.1:0-4039 GCA_049509815.1 Opitutales bacterium | reverse complement strand
CACAGGAGTTCATGGCGCTGGTGGATGCCTTCCACCGGCAGGGACTCGGGGTGCTGATGGACTGGGTGCCGGCGCATTTTCCGAAGGACACTTTCGCGCTGGCGGAGTTTGACGGGACGCACTTGTACGAGCACGCCGACCCGCGGCAGGGGCTGCACCAGGACTGGGGGACGTTTATTTTCAATTACGGGCGGCACGAAGTGCGCGGGTTTCTGGTGGGCAACGCGCTGGCGTGGATGGACCGCTACCACATTGACGGGCTGCGGGTGGACGCGGTGGCCTCGATGCTGTATTTGGATTATTCGCGCAAGGAAGACGAGTGGGTGCCGAACCGGTTCGGCGGGCGCGAGAATCTGGAGGCGATTGCGTTCCTGCGGCAGACCAACGAGCTGGTGCACCACTACTACCCGGGGGTGCTGACGATCGCGGAGGAATCCACGGCGTTCGGCGGGGTGTCGAAGCCGGTGGCGGAGGGCGGGCTGGGGTTCGATTTCAAATGGAACATGGGGTGGATGCACGACACGCTGGAGTATTTCAAGAAGGAGCCGATCCACCGGCGCTGGCAGCACGACCAACTGACTTTCCCGATGCTGTACCAGTATTCGGAGAAATTCATTTCGGTGTTTTCGCACGACGAGGTGGTGCACGGGAAGGGTTCATTGATTCTGAAGATGGGCTCGTGGACGATGACGGACAAGGCGCGCACACTGCGCGCGCTGTATGCGATGATGTGGCTGTGGCCGGGGAAGAAGTGTCTGTTCATGGGCCAGGAGTGGGGGCAGTCCGGGGAGTGGAAATACGACGGATCGCTGGAGTGGCACCTGTTGCAGTACATGGACCACGAGGGCACGCAACTGGTGGTGCGCGACCTGAACCAGTTGTACACGAGCGAGCCGGCGGTGGCGGTGCTCGACAACGATCCGGCGGGGTTCGAGTGGATCAACTGCCACGACGCGGAGAACAGTGTCATCACGTTCCTGCGTTACGGGCCGGGTGGTGTGCCGCTGTTTGCGGTGGTGTGCAATTTCACGCCGGTGGCGCGCAGCGGGTACCGGGTGGGTTTGCCGCGAGCGGGGGTGTGGAAGGAAGTGCTCAACACGGACGCGGCCTGTTACGGCGGCACGGGGTTGGGCAACCTGGGCGCCATCACGGCGGAGCCGACACCGTGGGAGCATCGCGAATTTTCGGCCACGGTGGAGTCGGCGGGGCTGTCCACGGTGATTTTCAAATGGGACAATCCGGAGGCGGTCGCGCCGGTTCCGGCGGAGGTGGCGGTGCAGGAACTTACCGTGACGCCGGAGCCACCGGCGGCGCCCAAGCCACCCGAGTCCGCGCCCAAGCCGCCGGCGGCGCCTCGCAAGAAGGCCGCGACGCCGCGGAAGAAAAAGGAGAAGGCGAGCGGCAACACCAACGCCTAGGGGCTGTGCCATGGAAGCATCATTGCCGGGACGGGCGTGGAAGCGAGGAGTCCGCGGGCTGGCGCGCACCGTGGCGGCGGGTTTGCGGGGGTTGCCGGGCAGTTCGCTGGGGTTTGGACCGCCGCGTCGATTTTATGCGACGCTGGAGGAGTGGGCGGCCTCGGAAGCCGGGCCGGGCGGCGGGGCGAACCAACTCATTTCGCTGCGGCTGGCACGCATGGAGGAGCGGCCGCTGCCGACCGTGGCCGATGCGCCGATTCGCCAACTTTTCGAGCGGATGGTGCCGGGACAGGTGAAGCCGCAGGCGGTGGCGGTGCTGGAGCGGGGACGCTATTGGGGGCGCGGTTTCGGCTACATCGTGACGGCACAGGACGCGCTGGTGTGCCGGTTGTCGCCGGAGTTTGCGGGGTTTGGCGCGCTGGACAATCCGGCGGCGGCGCACGACGGCTTGCAGGCCTGGCGGCTGCCGAAGGTGCGGCGATTTCGCGGCCGGCTGCTGGCGCTGAACACGCTGTTTTGCTCGAATTTCCACCATTGGCTGCTCGATACGCTGCCGAAGTTCGAGCTGTTGCGCCGGGCGGGGCTGGGGTGGGGCGATTGCGACGGCGTAATTTTCGACTACCGCGACAGCCGCTGGCAGAACGAGGCGTTGGAGGCACTCGGGATACCGCGCGAGAAAATTGTGCGCAGCGATGCGAGCGTGCACTTGCAGGCGGATGAATTGGTGGTGCCGACCTACAGCGAGCCGGGCGGGTGCCCGGAAAAATACAGCTACAGCCCGGAAGGAACGGGGTTCGTGCGCGAATTGTTTTTGCCCGCAACCGGACCCGGTGAGAGACGGCGGATTTTGCTGTCGCGGCGGCTGGCGGGAGTGCGGCGGCTGCACAACGAGGAGGCGGTGCTGGCGGCGCTGACGCCGCTGGGCTTCGAGGCGCACTGCCTGGAAAATTATTCGGTGCGGGAGCAGGCGGCGCTGTTCGGCGGGGCGGACGCGGTGGTGATGCCACACGGCGGAGGGCTGGCGAACTGCGTGTTTCTGCCGCGCGGGGCGACGGTGGTCGAGCTGTTCGACCCGAGTTATTTGCCGACGTTCATGATGCCGCTGGCGGCGCGCATGGGGCTGAACTATGCGGCGCTGGTGGGGACGGAGGCGCCGGCGGAGGCCGGGAAGGCGGATATGGTCGTTGAGCCGGGGCGGATTTTGGAGGCGCTAAGCGCGCTGGCGCTGAAGGGGTAATCATCCTAGATGGGTTTTTCGCGCGCAATTACGAATGCGCCAAGAAACCACAACCGATGGCAGCAGTTGACCAACCTAAACAGACATGCTAGCCTACCTCCATGGACAAGCAATACACTTACACCGTTCGTATTGAGGAGCAGGATGGAGGATTCCTGGTTGAGGTGCCAGCATTGCAGGGCTGCCATACGTGGGGTAAAACCTACGAGGAGGCGGTTGCAAACGCGGAAGAGGCCATCCAAGCATACTTGGAAGCATTGTCCAAACTTGGGAAACCGATTCCGATTGAGTCGAGACATGCGGAGTTGCATCTGAACATTCATCGGCCAGTTGCCGTATGAGCCGTCTGCCAAACTTGAACCCGAAAGAGGTAGTGAAGGCGTTGGAAAGGGGTGGTTTTCAGCGTCGCGCAGGGAGCAAGCTGAGGCCGTGAGGTCAGGCGCTTTCTCGCAAAACACGCGCAACTTTATTTCGTTAATGCTGACGTACGGGGCGAGCCGCGTGAAGCGGGAGATGGATTTTGCCGCTCTCTCCTCGTTATAAAACGCAGGGACGAGCAGGTCACAGAACTCCTTTTCAGCGGCGTATAGGTGCATTTAATTTCACTCACATTGATGAAAGTGATGACAGCCAAAGTCAATTCCAATGTGTTCCCTGTCATGGCTTCATGGTCTAACCGTGGCCATGAAACGAAACACTTCCAAGACCCTCCTAAGCCTCAGCATTCCCGAGGATTGGCGGCAGGAAATAGACCGCCGTGCCGAATCCCTAAACCTCACCCGCGCCACTTACGCCACCTTGATTCTGGCGAAATGGTGGTCCGATGGAAAGCCGCCCGTAACCGAGCCGGACAGACTCATGCAAGTGGCCAAATCCTCGAAAGGAAGATGAGAATTTAGGGCAATGTCCTGATTGGGACAGCGCCGCCGTGGTCGCGTTTGGATTCGGCGCAGCGGAGGTTGGGCGGCGGCCCTGACACTCACTTTTTGCGACCGTGGCGCCAGGTTTCGGAGAGGAGCAGGAGGCCGAAGCGGAGGGCGAAGAGGAAGCCGTATTCGCTGATTTTGTAGAGGGCGTTGGAGGTTTCGGGGTTGGCGCGGGCGATGATGAGCGAGGAGGAGAGCAGCATGGCGGCGATAATGATGGCGAGGACGAGGCGGTTGATGCCGTGCTGGAAGGTGGCGCCCAGGGTATCGAGGCCGCGGTGGACGAAGTTGATGGTGGTTTCGCCTTCCTCGAGGTTGCGCAGGAGGCGCTGGAAGCCGCCGGGGAGTTCGCGCAACTGGCGCAGGGCGGCGCGGAAATCCCAATAGGCGAGGCCGAGGAGAGTCTTGGGATGCCAGCGGTCGAGGTTGAGCTGGCGGAGGAAGGGCTGGGCGATGGT
>JBEKZN010000220.1:0-4039 GCA_049509815.1 Opitutales bacterium | reverse complement strand
GGATCAAGCGTCTTATGCGCATGGCACTAAAAACGCCTCGGCCCGCCGTTTACTTTTTGATGTCCAGCCAGCGGTCAATCTTGTGCAGGGTCCATTCCTCGACCGAGCCTTCAATTTCCGTCCGCACGACATCGCCGGGTTTTTTGCCAAGGAGGTTTTGCCCCAGCGGCGTCTTGTAGGAAATGGTGCCCTTCTCCGGGTCGCTGTCCCAGGCGCCGAGGATGGCGTAGTGGTGCGTCTTGCCGGATTTCTTGTTGGCCAGCTCGACCACCGAGCCGATGCCGACGACCTCGCTGGGCGCGTCGGAAAAGTCGGTCACGCGCGCGCGGGACATCTCCGTCTCGAGCAGGCTCTTGCGGGCCAGCAGCGTGTCCTGCTCCTGCCGTGCCATCTTGTACTCGGCGTTTTCGCGCAAGTCGCCCAGTTCGCGCGCGGTCTGAATGGCCAGCTTGTTTTCCGGGATGCGCACCTGGATGAGGTTCTCGTATTCGCGCTTGCGGGCGTCGAGCGACACCTGCGAAACAAACAGCGCCTCGGCCTGCCGCGTGGCTTCGCCGGCCACCAGGCTCTGGATTTTGGGAAATTGCTTGATGAACCGCGCCATCAGCGAGCGCTTGGTCAGCTCCTCGAAGCCCTGGTTGAGCAGGAGCGTCTGCGCGAGGTCGCGGGCGGTTTCGTCGTTGGCATCGGCCAGCAGATCGGGGATGAGGTCCGGATCGTCGCTGAGGGCGTCGGCCAGCACGATGCGGCGGTTGCCGGTGTTCTGGAGCGCCTCGTAGTCGATCGCGTAGAAAATCGCCGCCAGCAGGCGCGCGTTGATCATCCCGTCCACCAGCTTGGCGAACTTGCGCGAATGCCGGTTGCGGATGATCCACAGCAGCACCGAGCTCTTCAGCGTCTGCTCGTTGAGCCAGCGCCGGAAGCAATCCGCCACCTGGTCGGCGCAGCCCTTGTCCACCAGGAAGCTGATGCACTCCGCGGTGAATTTCCCCTGGCTCGCGCGCAAAAGATTGATGATCACGTCTTGCCAGCTGTCGGGATACACGCGCGTGACCACGTCCAGAAACCGCCGCTGGAAATGCGCCGGCAGTTGCTCGGCCAGTTGCGACAAATCCGGATGCGCCAGCAGGATGGACGCCGCCGTCGGCTCCAGCGCCTCCACGTCGGCGTGCAAATGGCGCGCCAGGTCGTTGCGCACCCACACCCCGTGCAGCCGCTCGGACGCCGTGAGCTGCCGCGCTTCTCTCACCGCGGTCGTCAGGTCGTTAAATATCTGCGGCAGGTCCTTTTCGATCTCCTCCACGCTGCTCGAAATTTGGTAAAGCTTTTCCGCCAGCAGGATTTTCTTCTTCGGCTGCTTGGTGACGTAATACTCCTCGATGATCTCCTGCTCGGGCCGCAGCGGCTCCTCGCGCAGCACATAGGGGTCGGCTTTCTTGGTCGGCGTGGCCACGCGCGGATCCTTCGCCAGCGCCTTCTTGGCGCCCGACCACCATTTTTTGTAACGCTCTCCGAGCAGGCGGTTCAGCAGGTTTTCCAGCTCCACCGCGCTCATTGCCCGGTCGGGCGCATGTTTCAAAATCTCAATGACCAGGTCCGCCGGCTTCTTTTTCACCATCTCCTCGATCACATCCTGCTCGACGCGCTGGCGCACCAGCAAATTCGTTGCCGGCAGCAATTCCAGCCGGTCCACGCAAAACGCCGGGTCCATCGGATGGGCCGACTTCCCGCCGTCAAAGTCAATCAACAGCTTGCCCGAGGCCTCATCGTAGTCCTGGATGAGACCGAAGCCCCAGCTCCGGTGCAAGCAGTAGGTGCCCGGCTGCATGGCTTCGAGCTTTGCCCGCGAACCAGCCAAGCCGGGATTCTTTTCGATGATGAGATCAATCGCCTCTTTGTTCATATCGGTGAGTTCAACAGTTGCAGACATAATAGGATGATGCCGGAAACGACAAAAATTTCACGCGCCAGTCGGGTGCCTCAAAAGCAAGCGTCAGACTGGCGTGTTGGTGACTGAGGATAAGTGGTTTAGCCAAACGGACACACAAATGACATAAAGCCAGCGTGTGGCGTCCGACGCTGCCAAAATTCCCGGGAAACCCGCCCAAAGTCAAATCTTTTATCAACCCGCCCCCTGGTTGCCTCCGCGCTTTCGGGTTGCCATCCGCCCCGTCTTGGGAACAATAGCTGCTCCCTCGCGTTTTAATTCTTATAATACCAATCCTATGACTACCCATTCCTCCACCGCAGGCGCGCGCGACGACCTCGTCGCCGAGGCCAACGGCCTCCTCGACCGCCTCGCCAACAGCAAACTCGGCGAAGAAGCCAAGATCCTTGCCGGCAAACTCCGCGACGGCGTGGACACCCTCAAGGCCAAGTCCGCCGAAGCCGCGGCCGCCATTAAAGACAAAGCCTCCGACGCCCAGGACCAGATCAAAGAGGGCCTCGTTTGCACTGAAAAGGCCATTAAGAAGAATCCCTGGGCCGCCGTCGGCATCGCCGCCGGGGTTGGCCTCGGTGTCGGCCTCGTTTTCGGGCTGCTCATCCGGCGCGACTAACCCGCCGGGGACGCCCCGCGCGTCTCCCTGGCACTTCCCGCTCGCATGATTCACCGACTGCGCGCCGTCTTTGCCACGCTCGTGGACGGCTTCAGCACCCGGTTCGATCTCGCCTCGGTCGAATTTGAGGACTTGCTTGCGCGTCTCGGCGTCATTGTCGCGCTGATTCTGGCCGGTGCCTTGTCCGCCGGCTTCGCCCTGTTCTTCTTGAGCTGGGCCATCGTCGAGTTCATGCCCCAGGGCGACCGCTGGCTGGCCGCCTTTGCGCTTGCTCTCCTTTATGCCGGTGGCTCCTGGTACGCCTACGAGCGCCTTTGCCGCTGCCTTCGCCAGATGCCCAAGCCTTTCGCCACGACTCGCGAGGTCTTGCGCCGCGACCTCGCGGCCCTGCGTCCAACTGAATCACCCATCGCCGGCGAACCCAAACCCGTCGCCCACGACCCCGTGCCATGAGTGAACCTACCTTCCACGGCTCCTCCGACCATCACCGGCGCATTCGCGACCTCGAGCACCTGGCCGATGTCCAGCGCGACTACTTTTCCGCCCAGCTCGCCGACTTGTCGGACTCGCTTCAGCCCGTGGTGGTCGCGCGCAATGTTTTTTCGCGCCTGGCCGGCGGCATTTCGTTTGCGAGCCGGTTTTTGGGCAAAGGCCCGCTGGGTCTTGGCGTGAGCGGCCTGCTGGCCGCCCTGGGCGGCGATGCCGCCTTGGCCGAAAAAACCCGCGAAACCAGGTTTCCGTGGAAATCCGTCTTGGTCGTCGGGGCCGGGCTTTTCGAAGTCGGCCGCTGGCTTAAACGCAAGCGCCACGGCTAACTCGCTCCGGTCTCTTCGGTGGTGAACTCCTCTCCCAGTCCGCGCAAAGGCCCGGTCGTGGTCATCGGCAGCGGATTTGGCGGCCTCGCCGCCGCCATTCGCACCCAGGCCAAGGGCTACGACGTCACCCTGCTTGAAATGCGCGACGCCCCCGGCGGCCGCGCCTACGTGTACCGCGACCAGGGGTTCACCTACGACGCCGGCCCCACCATCGTCACCGTCCCGTTCGTCCTCGAAGAACTCGCCGCGGTCGCGGGCAAAAATCTCGCCGACTACGTCAAGCTCGTCCCGTGCGACCCGTTCTACCGCATCAATTTTTCCGACGGCCGCGTCTTCAATTACCGCGGCGACCCCGCCGCGCTCGAAGCCGAGATCGCCAAATTCAACCCTGCCGACGTCGCCGGCTACCGCCGCTTTCTCGACTATTCGCGCCGCGTGTTCGACCGCGCATTCACCGACCTCGCCGCGCATTCCTTCGATTCCTTTTGGGAAATGGTCAAGGTCGCGCCCGACTTGCTGCGCCTGCGCGCCGACCAGTCCGTGTACCACCGCGTTTCGCAATACATCCAGGACCCCGCGCTACGCCAGGTCTTCAGCTTCGAGCCCCTGCTCATCGGCGGCAATCCCTTGTGCTCCTCTTCCATCTATTCGATGATCCATTTCCTC
>JBEKZN010000022.1:0-10684 GCA_049509815.1 Opitutales bacterium | reverse complement strand
GGCGGAGCGGGTGGGGAAGGGGCGGGCGACGGTGGCCAACGCGCTGCGGCTGCTGGCGCTCGACCGGGAAGTGCAGGGGTACCTGGCCAAGGGTCTGCTTTCGACGGGACACGCCAAGGTGCTGCTGGCGTTGAGCGAGCCGGGGCCGCGGCTGCTGCTGGCGCGCCGCGCGCTGGAGGAGAACTGGAGCGTGCGCGAATTGGAGCGGCAGTTGCGCAAGCTCAAGACCGAGACGACAGTCAAGGCGCCCGGACGGGTAACCCCGGAGGCGGAAGCGACGGTGATCCGCGACGTGGAGAAGCGGCTGGCGACGAGGTTGAACACGCGGGTGTCCCTCAAGCACGCGGGCAAGCGCGGGCGGATCGTCATCGAATATTTTGGCAATGACGACTTGCAGCGGATCCTGGACCGGCTGGGATTGGGCGGCTAGCGGGTTGCCGGGCCGCTTTTCAGGCTTGCGAGACGGGGCCAAAAGGCGCAATCTCATCGGTTTCCATCATCTCATTCCCGGAGAACGACATCATGGTCAGTTTCATCATTGGTTTCTTTACGCTGCTGCTGCTGCTGGTGTGCGTGTTCATGACGGTGCTCATCCTGATGCAGCGTTCGAGTGCGAACGCGGGTATGGGCACGGCGCTGGGCGGCGGCGCGGCGGAATCGGTCTTCGGCGGTGAGGCGTCCAATGTGCTGCTGAAGAACACGGTCATTGTGGCGGTGCTGTTTTTCCTGCTATCCTTCGGGCTGTACCTCGGGACGGTTGCCGAGGTCAAAAACAAGGCGGTGGCCACCGGCGGGCTGCCCACTTTCGGGGTAACGTCGAAGCCCCAGACGCTGCCGGGGATAACGCCCAACGCCGCGGCGACGAGCTCGGCCAGTTCCGGGGCGATTCCGGTGAATATCGTCAACCCGGGCGCCAACACGACGGGTCCGGCGGCTTCGACTCCGGCAACTGGGGCAAGTGCGGGAACACCGACCTCGGCACCGGCTGTGCCCTCGACTGCGCCCGCTTCTGCGCCGCCGACGACCGCTCCGGCCCCAACGAGCACACCCGCCAAGTAACGGGCGGGATTGGGCTCGCAGCACTTGTGACGTCAAGAGAACTCCGGCGGCAAGGGGATTGAGCGTGTATTTTAAAACGACCGCTGACGCTGCCATGCTTTTCGCCTTTCATTTCTGGGTCGCTGGCAAGGCGGTGCAATCCGCGCGCGGGAAGATGCGGCAGTGGCGGCGGGGGATTTTCGCGGCGCTGGCCTGGGCGGTGTTTTTGCCGGCGGTGGCGCAGAACCATCAAATGGGTCCCGGCCTGCCGGCGGCGATTGATCCGGCGCAGGGCGCGGCGCATCTGGACGCTTTTCGCGAGGCGCGATTGCAGGGGGATTTTTGCCTGCGGTTTCAATTGACGCACCTGCCGCGGCGGGGTGACGAGACGGTTTACGAGGGCGTGGCTTGGGGCACCTGGAACGAGCAAGGACCACTGACGCGCTTTCAATTGCGGCCGGCGGCCGGTTCGAACAACGCACCGCCCGATCCTGCCCTGCGCGACGCAAACACCTGGGAGTGGCTGGTGCAAAACGGCCCGATGCCGCGCGTCTGGGTGCTGGCACCGGGGGAAAAGACGCCGCAGGAGTTACCACCGGCGGCGTGGCCCGCACCGCTGTTTGCGGGGTTGGTTTACACACCGTTTGATTTGCTGATGCCGTTCCTGTACTGGCAGAAGTTCGAGTACCACGGGCCGACGCGGCTGCGCGGGCGCGTGGCCGACTTGTACGTGATGCTGCCGCCGAGCGATTCCACGGCGGCGCCGGTGGAGGTGGCCTTGGATCGCGAATTCAACGCGCTGCTGCAGGCGGAATCGCTCAATGACACGCGGCAGCCGGTGCGGCAGTTTCAAATCCTCGACTTCGAGAAGGTCGAGGGCCAGTGGATGATGAAAACGCTGGACCTGCTCGACCTGACGAAGCGCGACCAGGATCAGTTTGAGGTGACGGCGGCGGCGCTGAACCTGCGGCTCGATCCGGCGGTGTTTGACCCGGCGCACCTGGCGGAGCCCGCGACATTGCCGCCGGCCGCGGCGTGGCAATCCCTCTAAGGAGGGGAATGCGTATCCATAAAACGGATACAAATTCGGTCCGCGCGGGCATGGGGAACTCACCCTAAAAAAATGCGCGAATTAATGGTTGCGTTTCCGGCGCTGGCGATTATCACATAAATGTATCAGCAGCCCTACTGAACCACCGCCCGCCGCCCCGCCGCCGAAGCAAGATATATGATTATGCCCACCCCGGATGAAAGCGGCGCACCGCTGACCTTCGATTTGAAAAAGGATTTGCTGGAGCGCCTGCACGCGTTCCAGACCCGCAGCGGCGCCCGTTCGTTGAGTGAGGTGGTTCGCCAAGCGGTCGCGCGGCACGACTTCCGGCAATTCAGCGCGGCGAGCGAGCATCAACAAATTTCAGTGCGTCTGCCGACCGAGCTTAAGGCCCAATTGCTCCGCCTGGCCCGGCAGAAGAAGGCAAGTGTGGGCGAGCTTTTGCGCTCGGCCCTGGACGCACTGGCCGGTAAACGGACCAAAGGAGCAAATTCACCCAAAACCAAAACTGCTACTATGGCTAAGAAGAAAACCACCAAGAAGGTCGCTAAGAAAAAGAAGAAGTAAACGGCCTGCGCCGTTTACGCCCGGATTTTCGGGCGGCTTCCGCGCGCGGCGCGGAAAAGTAGTTGCCAAGTTATTTAATTTGGCAACTATTGCCGTCTTTGGGCCACGCGCAGTGGCCGATTTTTATGTCTCACGAAATCCGGGAACCCGGTTTGTCCACCTGGGCGCGGCAAATCGCGCCGTCACCCACTTTGGCGGTAGATGCCAAGGCCAAGGCGTTGAAGGCCGAGGGCAAGGATGTTTGCGTGTTTGGCGCGGGCGAGCCGGACTTTGACACGCCGGACTTCATCAAGGAGGCGTGCGCGCAGGCCTTGCGCGACGGCCACACGAAGTACATCAACTCGGCGGGATTGCCGGCGCTACGTACGGCGTTGGCGGCGAGCTACCGGGCGCGGGGCTTTGGCGAGGTGAAGGACTCGAACGTAATCGTGAGCCCCGGCGGGAAGTTTTCGTGTTACCTGGCGATTCTGGCGGTGGTTTCGCCCGGCGACGAGGTGGTGGTGCCAGCGCCGTACTGGGTAAGTTACACCGAGATGGTGAAGCTGGCGGGCGGGACGCCGAAGATTGTTTTTGCCGGGGACGAGAACGGCTTCCGCATCACGCCGAAGCAATTGCGCGAGGCGATCACGCCGCGCACGCGGCTGGTGATTTTGAACAGCCCGTCGAATCCGACCGGCGCGGTGTACCCGCGGGCGGACTTGGAGGCGCTGGTGAAAATCTGCGTCGAGGCCGGGGTTTATATTTTGTCGGACGAGATTTACGAGCACCTGCTTTACGATGGCGTGGCGCACAGCAGCCCGGCGACGTTTTCGCCCGAAGCGGCGCGATGGACGCTGACAGCGTCGGGCTTCAGCAAGAGTTATTCGATGACGGGCTGGCGCTTGGGCACGCTTCTGGCTCCTACGAAGGTGGCGGCCGCGGTGGCCGACCTGCAAAGCCAGATGACCTCCAACGCCACGTCCTTCGCGCAATACGGCGCCCTGGCGGCCTTGCAACATCCGGACAAGGCCAAGGCGGCGATTGCGGCGATGCTGGCGCATTTCGACCGGCGCCGGCTGAAGCTATGGACGGGGCTCAACGCGCTGCCGGGCGTGCGGTGCTTTCGGTCGCAAGGGGCATTTTATCTTTTCCCGAACGTGCGGGCGCTGGGTTTGAACTCGACCGAGTTTTCCGCGCGGCTGCTGGAAGAGGAACTGGTCGCGGTCGTGCCGGGCGTGGCGTTTGGCGCGGACGAGTACGTGCGCTTCAGCTATGCGACGGCAGACGAAGTCATTGAAAAGGGTCTTGAGCGGCTGGGCCGGTTTTGCCAGCGGCTGGCCGAAAAGGCCCAACTGGCGACCGCGGGCGCCTGAATGGGTGCAGCCTGATTGGCGGCTCTGACACCACGTCCAAAAACGCAGAATTTTAATCCTTATAATACCCAACATGAGCTACCAAAACGTCACCCCGCCCGCCGGCGGAAAAATTTCGATCAAAAACGGCCAGTTAAGCGTGCCGGACCAGCCGGTGATTCCGTTCATCCGCGGTGACGGCACGGGGCCGGACATCTGGGCGTCGTCGGTGCGGGTGTTCGATGCGGCAGTGGAGAAGGCCTATGGCGGGAAAAAGAAGGTGGCGTGGTTCGAGGTTTTCGCCGGCGAGGAGAGTTTCAAGAAGTTCAGCAACTGGCTGCCGGACGACACGGTCGAGGCGTTCAAGGAGTTTCTGGTAGGAATCAAGGGGCCGTTGACGACGCCGGTGGGCGGGGGCATCCGTTCGCTGAACGTGGCGCTGCGGCAGATGCTGGACCTGTACGTGTGCCTGCGACCGGTGCAGTGGTTCACGGGCGTGCCCTCGCCGGTGAAGCATCCCGAGAAGGTGGACATGGTGATTTTCCGCGAGAACACGGAAGATATTTACGCGGGCATCGAGTACGCCGGCGGAACGCCGGAGGCGCAAAAGGTGCTGGATTTCATCGCAAAGGAATTTCCCAAGGACTTCAAAAAGATCCGCTTTGGGACGAAGCCCGCGGCGGAGGATTTCTGGAAGGCGGTGGGCGCGGCGAATTTTCCGACGGACGTAAAAGTGGGCGTCGGCATCAAGGCGGTCAGCTACAGCGGCACAGTGCGGTTGATGCACAGCGCGCTGTCCTATGCGGTGAAATTCAACCGCAAGAGCGTGACGATTGTCCACAAGGGCAACATCATGAAGTTCACCGAGGGCGGCTTCCGCGACTGGGCCTATGCGACGGCGAAGGAATATTTCGGCGCGGTGGAGATTGACGGCGGGCCGTGGTGCAAAATTCCCGAAGGCAAGCCCGGCGCGGGGATCGTGATCAAGGACGCCATCGCGGACATTGCACTGCAGCAGGTGCTGACGCGCCCGACGGACTTTGACGTGATCGCGACGCTGAACCTGAACGGCGACTATTTGAGCGATGCGCTCGCAGCACAGGTAGGCGGCATCGGCATCGCGCCAGGCGGGAACATCAATTACATCACGGGCCACGCGATTTTCGAGGCCACGCACGGCACCGCGCCGAAGTACGCGGGCAAGGATATGGTGAACCCCGGCTCGGTGGTGCTGAGCGGCGAGATGATGTTCCGCTACCTGGGCTGGACGGAAGCGGCGGACTTGATCCTCAAGGGCCTGAACGGCGCAATCGGCGGGAAGAAGGTCACTTACGACTTCGCGCGGCTGATGGAAGGCGCAACCGAAATCAAGTGCTCGGAGTTCGGGACGGCGATTATTGAGAAGATGTAGGCGGCAAAGTTCGGGCTCAATCCGATTGGCTTTCGACATTCTAGCCGATCGAGAACCTTCCTCTAATTTCACTGCCAACCAGTGCTAAGATTTTTGATCCACTATAAAATACTGAAGGCCATAACATTGCGCATTGGCTGGAATATGGTGGTAGGTCTTGTAGTCGGATTCCGAGGTTTCCACTCCATTAATGAAATATTGGTAGGTATATTCACCTGTCTGATTGTGATAGACCGGGATGCATCCGTTCCAGGGTTTGCCCTTTCGGTATTCGGCCGTCCATGATTTCATATACCGAAGATAGCAAATGCCGTCCCAAGGCTGGCCGTTGCGATACTCGGTTATCGTTTTCTTGCCTGCGCTGTCATAGCTGATCCAAGTTCCATTGGGTCTGCCGTTTTTTAACTCTTCTTCTTCCCGTAAATTTCCCTCTTCATCCCAAAAGCGAAGGATTCCGGTGAAATTAGACGGTACATGATGAAAATAAATCCCAGTCCATTCGCCGATCTTGTATTGAACCAGAAAGGGTATTCGACTTTCCCAGGGCGGGATGGCGAGCATCGCAATAAACGACGCAGCAACTACGGCAACGAATAGGGCCAATGCGAGTAGTGGCTTTCCTTTAACCTTCATGGTCTCGGGGAATTAAGCAAAATTATCCCATAAGTCATGGATTTTCAAAGTCGTTTGGCAGTTGCATATTCAGTTCCTTGACGAGGAACGCCCACTGGTCGGTGGATTCGTCGATGAGTTTGCTGGTGGGGCGGCCGCCGCCGTGGCCGGACTTGGTTTCGATGCGGATGAGGATGGGCGCGGGGCCGGCCTGGTCGGCCTGGAGCGTGGCGGCGAACTTGAAGCTGTGCGCGGGGACGACGCGGTCGTCGTGGTCGGCGGTGGTGATGAGGGTGGCGGGGTATTTGGTGCCGGGGTGGATGTTGTGCAGGGGCGAGTAGGCGTAGAGGGCCTTGAATTCGTCGGGATTATCGGGCGAGCCGTAGTCGCTCATCCAGGCCCAGCCGATGGTGAACTGGTTGAAGCGGAGCATGTCCATGACGCCGACGTCAGGGAGGGTCGCGCCGTAGAGGTCGGGGCGCTGGGTGAGGCAGGCGCCGACGAGGAGGCCGCCGTTGCTGGCGCCGGAGATGGCGAGCCTGGACGTGGAAGTGTAATGATGGGCGATGAGCCATTCCGCGGCGGCGATGTAGTCGTCGAAGACGTTTTGCTTGTGGAGCTTCATGCCGGCCTGGTGCCAGTCCTCGCCGTATTCGCCGCCGCCACGCAGGTTGACCATGACGTACACGCCGCCCATTTCCATCCAGACGAGTTTCGAGACGCTAAAGCGCGGGGTGAGGGAGATGTCGAAGCCGCCATAGCCGTAGAGGAGGGTGGGGTTGGAGCCGTCGAGCTGGAGGCCTTTTTTCGCGGTGATGAACATGGGGACGCGGGTGCCGTCCTTGCTGGTGAAAAAGACCTGCGTGGTTTCGAAGTCGTCGGGGTTGAAATCCACCTTGGGCTGGCGGAAGACGGTGCTCGTTCCGGTGGGCAGGTCGTAATGGTAGATGGTGCCCGGGGTGGTGAAGCTGGTGTAGGAGTAGAAGGTTTCGGTGTCGCGGGGCCGGCCGGTGAAGCCGTCCACCGAGCCGAGGCCGGGCAGGGCGATTTCGCGCAGGAAGGTTCCGTTGAGGGAGAAGATTTTGACCTGGCTGTGGGCGTCGGCGAGGTAGGAGCAGACGAAGGAGTGGTTGAGAACAGTGGCGCTATCGAGGGTGGCGTTGGCTTGCGGGACTAGAGTGCGCCAGTTGTCGCGGGCCGGGTCGGCGGTGTCGATGGCGATGACGCGGCCGCGCGGGGCGTTGAGGTTGGTTTGGAACCAAAAGACAGGGCCGTTGTTGCCGAGGAACGCGTAGGAGGCGTCGAAATCGTTGAGCAGTTCGACGACGGGAGAGCCGGGCTTGGCGAGGTCGAGGTAGAAGACGCGATTGCGCTGGTCAGAGCCTACGGTGACGTTGATGATGAGGTAATGGCCGTCGTCGGTGACGATGGAGTCGAAGCCCCAGTCATCGTGGTCGGGGCGCTGGTAAATGAGCTGGTCGTCTGATTGCGGGGTGCCAAGGCGGTGGTAGTAGAGCTTGTGGAATTTGTTGACGCCGGTGAGCTGGCTGCCGGGTGCGGGGGCGTCGAAGCGGCTATAGTAGATGCCACTGCCGTCCTTGGACCAGCAAGGCTCGGAGAACTTCACCCATTCGAGGCGGTCGGGAAGGTCCTGGCCGGTGCGTATGTCGCGGAATTTCCATTCCTGCCAGTCGGAGCCGGAAGTGGAGAGGCCGTAGGCCATGAGGTTGCCGTCGTCGCTCACGACGAAATCGGCGAGGGCGACGGTGCCGTCGGCGGAGAGCAGGTTGGGGTCAAGCAAGACAGTGGGCTGGGCGTCGAGGGAAGTGAGGGTGTAGAGAACGCTTTGGTTTTGGAGGCCGTCGTTTTTCTCGAAGAAATAGCGCTCACCGCGCTTGAAGGGGACGGCGTAGCGCTCAAAGTTCCAGAGCTGGGTGAGGCGCTGCTTGATGGCGTTGCGCTGGGGGATGGCGTCGAGGAAGGCGTAGGTGACCTTGTTTTCGGCTGCTACCCAAGCGGCGGTTTCCGGAGAATTGTCATCCTCGAGCCAGCGGTAGGGGTCGGCGACCTTGACGCCGTGGTAAACATCCACCTGGCTGGTGGTGCGGGCGGGAGGGTAGGACAGCGGCGGGGTGGGCGTGGCGCAGGCCTGGAACAGAAGAGCCATGAGAGGAAGAAGCGCCGAATAGAGAGGGCGAAGCATCGAAAAACAATGCAGTTTGCGGCGGGAGGTGTCAAAAATAAGCTTTAAGCGTTTGGCGTTGAGCATTTAACATGTGGGGCTATGCAAGTTTCCGTCGTCGTGCCGGTTTATAACGAGGAGCGCACCGTGGCGGTGCTGCTGCGGCGGGTGCTGGCAGCGGGGATGAATTTACGCGAGGTGCTGGTGATTGACGACGGTTCAAGCGACGCCACGCGCGAGCGGGTGAAGGAAGTGGCCGCGGCGGACCCGCGTGTGCGGCTGATCGCCCAGCCGCAGAACATGGGCAAAGGGGCGGCGGTGCGGACGGGGTTCGAGGCGGCCAAGGGCGAGATAATTTTGGTGCAGGATGCGGACTTGGAATACGACCCGGCGGAATTGCCGCGGTTGCTGCAGCCGATTTACGACGGGCTGGCCGAGGTGGTGTTTGGATCGCGTTTTATCGGCGGTGGCGCGCACCGGGTGCATTTGTTCTGGCACATGGTGGCCAACCAGGTGCTGACGCTGTTGTCGAACATGTGCACGAATCTGAACCTGACGGACATGGAGTGCTGCTACAAGGCGTTCAAGCGGGAGGTGCTGGCGGACATTCACCTGGAGGAGGAGCGCTTTGGCTTTGAGCCGGAAATAACCGCGAAGGTCGCGCGGAAAAAAGTGCGGGTGTATGAGGTCGGTGTCTCGTATTTTGGCCGCAGCTACGCGGAGGGCAAAAAGATCCGGGCGCTGCGGGACGGCATGCGGGCGCTTTACTGCATAATCGTCTATAGCTTTTTCCGGTGAACGCGGTCGCCGCAGGTTCGCCCGGGCCGGCTGCGGCGGAGACGTCCCGGCCCCGGGTGCGGAGACGCTTGGGCGGGTGGCTGGCGCTGGCGATTTTTGCCTATGGCGTCGGCTACCTGACGTGGTACCTGGGGACGCCCCTTGGCCGGGCGCCGCAACTGGACGGTCGGGAAAACATGGAGCTGGCCGTGCAAATCGCGAGCGGCTCGCTGCCGCATGAGTTGTTTTACCGGGCGATGCTTTATCCGGCGGCGCTGGCGGTTCCGCTGTGGCTGGGCTGGCCGCTGGCCTGGCTGCCGGGGTTGGCGGCAGTGCTTGGGATGCTGAGTCATTTTGCGGCGACGTGGGCGGTCGCACGGCTGACGGCGCGACTCTGGGCCGGGCCGCGGGCAAATTGGGCGGCGGCGCTGGCGGCGGCGTTGTGGGGACTCAATCCGGTGGCTTTGTTTTATGCGGTGGATGTGCTCGATGCGACGCCGTCGCTGGCACTGTGTCTTTGGGGGCTGGTGTGGCTGGCGCAGACGGGTGGGCGGAGGCGAGACGCGCTGGTGGGCGGAATTTTGCTGGGGTTGGCGGTCGGGATGCGCCCGCATTTTCTCCCGGTGGCGTTGGTGGCGCCCGTGGTACGGGCCTGGCTGGTGGGTCGGTGGCAGCCGGCGCTACGCGATGGCGTGGCATGGGCAGGGGTCGCGATTCCGCTGTTGGCAGTGGGGCTGGCGCAATGGGCCTGGGCGGGAGAATTCCGCGTGCTGCCGTGGCAGGGGGCGTACAACTTTTACGCGGCCAACCGGCGCGGGGCGAACGGACGATATTATACCCAGCGGGTGTTTCTCACCGATCTTGCGCCCGGGGAAAACCCGACGCGCGTGGAGTCGGAATTGTTGTATGCGCAGGAAACGGGATCGAGGCCGCCTTTCAAAATTCCCCTCATGGAAGGCTACTGGCAGGCGCGGGCGTGGGCAGGAATCATGGAAAATCCGACGGCATGGCTGGAATTAATGGGGCGCAAGACCTACTACCTTTTCAACGATTTCGACCAGTATAACAACAAGACCTACGCGTGGCATCAGGAGCAGTCCCCATGGCTGCGGTGGAATTTTTTGAGCTGGGGTGTTTTGCTGGTGCTGGCCGCGGCGATGCTGCCCGTGGGCGCAGCGGAACGGCGAACGGCGATGGCGGGGCTGCTGCTGGTTTTCATCGCATACGGGGCGGGCGTGCTGATCTATTATGCGAGCGGTCGGTTCCGATTGCCGCTGGCGCCCTTGCTGTGCGTGCTGGCGGGCGGATGGGCCGCCATGCCGGAAATGTTCAAAAGACAATCGGGATTTCGATGCGTGGCCATAACAGTGCTGGCGGTACTGGCGGCATCGGCAGCCGGCGCCGTGGCGGCGACCGATTTTTTCAACGCGCGCGACGAGTCCACGTTCATTCAGGACGAATTGCTGAGCGCGAATGCCGCTGCCGAAGTGGGTGAGGACGCGCAGGCCTACTCCCTGGCAGAGCAGGCGCTGGCGCGGGACGGGGCGCGACCGGACGCCCGGCGTATTGCGCTGGTGAGTTACTTCAATCTCGCGCTGGACGGCGGCGCAGGGATGGACTCGGCGGACGGATGGCGCAAGCAATTGCCGCTGCTCGACGGGCTGGAATTGCGCGACCCGGCGCTGTCGCTGGTGGCGGGTGTCGCGTGGTGGAAG
>JBEKZN010000219.1:0-4042 GCA_049509815.1 Opitutales bacterium | reverse complement strand
CAGCCTCATGAGCGGCGAGACCCTCGTCAAAATGGTCCGTCTCATGGAGGCCAACCCCAGCGTCGGCATCCTCCAAACCTCTCCCCGCCTCATCAACGGCGAAACCCCGTTTGCCCGCGTCTTCCAGTTCGCCAGCCGCGTTTACGGACCCGTCTTCTCCGCCGGCATCAACTACTGGCAAGTAGGCGAAGCCACCTACTGGGGCCACAACGCCGTCATCCGCCTCGCCCCATTCATCGAAAACTGTGCCCTGCCCGATTTGCCCGGCAAGGAGCCTTTCGGCGGACGCATCCTGAGCCACGACTTCGTCGAAGCCGCTCTCATGCGCCGCGCCGGCTACTTCGTCTGCCTCGCCCCGGAAATTGACGGCACCTTCGAGGAAGGCCCGCCCACGCTGCTCGACCACCTCAAGCGCGACCGCCGCTGGTGCCAGGGCAATCTCCAGCACACCTGGCTGCTCTGGGCCAAGGGCTGGTCGCCCATCCACCGGCTCATGCTCGCGCATGGTGTGCTTAGCTACGTCGTTTCCTTCCTCTGGTTTATCTTCCTCATGCTGGGCACCTTCCGCGGCTACACCGAACACGGACAGATCCACCTCGCCAATGTCCAACTCAAGTCACTCGTGCTCTTCGGCGTGACCATGACCATGCTCTTCGGCCCAAAAGTGCTCATGGCTGCGCGCCTGTGCTTCAACCGCCAGGAACTCGCCGCCTACGGCGGCTTCGTGCGCTACATTCTCAGCGTCCTGCTCGAAACCGTTTTCTTCGTCCTGCTCGCGCCGGTGCTCATGCTCTACCACACCAAGTTCGTCCTGCTCACCATCCTCGGCCAGGGCGTGCGCTGGGCCAGCCAGCGTCGCAAGGCCGCTGGCGAAGCCGACTGGCGCGAATCCATCCTCAACTTCGGCGGCGTCACGCTTTTCGGCCTCGTTTGGGGCGTCTCCTGCCTCATTGTCGCACCGCATTTGTTCCCGTGGCTTGTCGCCGTGCTCGCCGGCCTTTGCCTGTGCATCCCCTTCGCCATCCTGACCGGCTCCGCCATCCTCGGCCGCCAAACCCGCGCGCTCGGCCTCTTCCTCACCCCCGACGAAACTCGCCCGCCCTGGGTCGTCTCGCAGCTCGCCGAAAATCTCGGCAAAGCCGCCCAGCGTATCCGCCCCCACCCTTCGCTCCTGTGCGACTACGGTCTGCTGCTCGCCCTGCTCGACCCCTACATCAACGCCATCCACCTCTCCCTCCTGCGCCTGCGCCGCAACCCCCCGCCCGAGTCCCGCGAATACTTTCAGGAACTGCGCACCCGTCTCCTTGCCCAGGGGCCTGACAGCCTCGCCAGCAAGGAAAAAACCGCCCTGCTCCACGACCACGACTCGGTCAACTGGCTGCACGACCAACTCTGGTCCTCGACCAGCGCCGGCCTCGCCTCTTGGTGGCAGTTTGCCATCAGCCAGTACAACGTCGTCACCGCTGAGCCCCTCACACCTCTGTATCGCTAGGCCGGTTACCGCCCACGCGTTGGACAGGTGTTTTAAATCTTGTTTGCCTTGTCCGAACCTCGGCGAAAATTTCTCCGCCCTCCTCTTCAACCCTTCGCCACTTCGACCTTTTAACTCTTTTAACCCTTCACCGCCCACTCCTCACCGCGCCCAGCCCCAGCGCGAACTGAACGGGTACACGATGAACACCGCGCGCCCCACCACGTTCTGCTGCGGCACCCCGCCCCAGAAGCGGCTATCCAAGCTCAACGGTGAATTGTCCCCCATCGCAAAAAAAGTCCCGGGCGCCACCGTTATTGTCTCTCCCGGTCCCAGCGACCCGACATTGACATACCCCGGATAGCCGTCGCTCCGAGCGGCCTCCTTGGCAAACGAGGCCGCTCCCTGGATTGGCGCGCCGTTGCTATACAACACCGGTGGACGCACTTCCAGCGTGTCGCCCGGCCGCCCCACCAGCCGCTTGATGAAATACTGCCCACCCTGTGGTGGATCCATGTTTTCCAACCCGGGAATTCCGCTGGTGCTGAACACGAATGGCGCTCCCACCTTCGGCGGGAAGAAATTGTACGTGAACCGGTCCACAAACAGCATGTCCCCCGTCTGCCGGTCGAAATTCAGCACCCGGTCTCCTTCGTGAACCTGCCGTTGCGTGGCGATGTAATTTAAAGTAGCTTTCGGGTTCCGCGGATCCGGCTCTTCTTTGAGGTAGCCATGTTCCGCCAAGTACCGCGCCGGCAGCCCCTGCTCGACCCGCGAACCCGGCGGCAAATCCGGGAAAAAAGTCTCCAGCAATACCTGATCCAAAGTGAAGTCCTTCGGCACGCGCACGGTCACCGGCTGATCGCCCACAAACAGTGTGTACTCATTCTCCTCGTCCGGCAACAGGCCGAACCACTTCCGCCCTGTCACGGGCGTGCATTCCGCCGCCACGATATCGGGGTTGCCCGTCATGCGCACCGGAATGCGCACTTCGCCCTCGGCCGGCGCCACCACGTTGTAATGCGTCGCGCCGCTCACCAGAAAATTCTTCGCCTGCTCCAGCGCGTTCGGCTCGGGGCTGTCCGGCCGGTACACGTACGGCGTCATCCCGTGGTACGTCGGGTACATCGAGTTGGTCGGTATCTTGAACGGCTGCAGGAAAAACGTCCGGATGCCGATCGCCAGGATTGCTGCGACCAGCAGCATCTCGATGTTTTCGCCCCAGAACGTCACCGGGTAGATGTCCCCGCCACAACGCTCCATTGCCGAGTGCAAGGCCTCACAGGCCTGGTCGAGCGCCTTCGCCCCCGCCTGCGGATTCCCGCGCAATTCCTCCAGCCGTTCCACTGCCAGTTGCAGCGCCGCCAGTTGCGCCGGCGGCAGGACGTCGCGCCGGTACGAATCCACCTTCGCGGCCATCCGCAGCAGATTGTCCGCCTGCTCGCGCGCCAGCGCCTCCTCCGATCGGTTGCGAAAAAGCATGAAATTCGATTGGAGCAAAAAAAACCGTGGAACGCAAAGGTAGATACGACGGGCTTGGACGACGCTGGGTTCCCTGAAAAATTCTTGGTTTCGGGCCTCAACTCCCTGCGCTGGTCTTGAGGATCTTGATGAACGCGTCCTGCGGAATCTCCACCTTGCCGATCTGCTTCATGCGCTTTTTCCCTTCCTTCTGCTTTTCCAGCAGCTTGCGCTTGCGCGTGATGTCCCCGCCGTAGCATTTCGCCGTCACGTCCTTGCGCAGCGCCGACAGCGTCTCCCGCGCCACCACCTTGCTGCCGACCGACGCCTGAATCGCCACCTTGAAAAGCTGCTGTGGCAAGATCTCCTTCAGCTTCTCGCACAACGCCCGCCCCCGTCCTTCCGCCTTCATCCGGTGCGTGATGGACGCAAACGCATCCACCGAATCGCCGTTTACCAAAATATCCAGCCGCACCAGGTCGCCTTCCATGTATTCGCCCAGTTCGTAGTCCATCGAGCCATAGCCCCGCGTGATGCTCTTCAGCCGGTCGTTGAAATCCACCAGAATCTCGTTCAGCGGCAGCTTCGCGTGCAGCAAGATCCGCTCCTCGTCCAGCGTCTCCGTGTGGTCGCAAATCCCGCGCTTTTCCGAAATCAGCGCCAGCAGGTCCCCGATGCTCGTGTTCGGTGTCAGGATCGTCGCGCGAATCGTCGGCTCCTCGATCTTCGCAATGCTTGAGGGATCCGGCAGGTGCATCGGGTTGTCGATTTCCATCACCGTGCCGTCGGTCTTCGTCACCCGGTACACCACGCTCGGGTAGGTCGAGATGATGTCCACGTCGTATTCGCGCCGCACCCGCTCCTGCACGATCTCCATGTGCAGCAGCCCCAAAAACCCGCACCGGAACCCAAACCCCAGCGCCGCCGAGCTCTCTGCCGTGTACACCAGCGACGAATCGTTCAGCCGCAGCTTCGCCAGGCTCGCCTTCAGCTTCTCGTGGTCCGACGTGTCCAGGGGGTACAGCCCGCTGAACACCATTGGCCGCACTTCCTTGTACCCCGGCAGGCGCTCCGCCGCCGGATTCCCGTACTGCGTGATCGTGTCGCCGA
>JBEKZN010000218.1:0-4042 GCA_049509815.1 Opitutales bacterium | reverse complement strand
GCGCCAAATCTGTATGAGTTCACGGTGGCAATGGGCGCGCTGCTCATGCTCACCGGCCAGGCCATCATCAACATGGGCGTGGTGACGGGATTACTGCCGACGAAGGGCATGTCGCTGCCGTTCCTCAGTTATGGCGGATCGAATTTGGTGCTGATGTACGTGCTGGTGGGGGTGCTGGTGAATTGTTTCCGGCGGTGGGAGCGGCCGGCCGTGCCGGAGGCTCGGGAAATATGAGCTCTTTTGCCATATCCTGCGGCGGAACCGGCGGGCATCTCTCGCCGGGCATCGCATTGGCCGAGCGCCTGACCGAGCGCGGGCACCGCTGCCGTCTGCTCATCAGCCAGAAGGACGTGGATTCGCGGCTGATCCAAAAGTACCCGAAACTGGAGTTTGTCCGGGCGCCGGGGGCGGCTTTTGGGATGAGCCTGATGATGCTGCTGCGGTTTGGCGCGACGCAACTGGCGAGCTTCTTCTTTTCGTTGAACTATTTGCGCCGGACGCGGCCGGACGTGATCGTGGGCTTCGGCGGATTTTTGACCACCGGAATTTCGCTGGCGGGTTACATCATGGGCATACCCCTCGTTTTGCATGAGGCGAACCGGCGCCCCGGGCGCGCGGTGCGGATGCTGAGCGGCTTTGCCCGGCGCATTTATTTGCCGCCGGGAGTGCGGTTGCGCGGGCTGCCGCCGCAGGCGTTGCGGCATTGCGGGTTTCCGGTGCGGCAGGAAATCCGGAAGGAGCCGCGCGAGGCGGCGCGGGCGCGGCTGGGATTGCCGGCGGAGGGGGCCGTGCTGTTGGTTTTGGGCGGCAGTCAGGGGGCGCAATCGTTCAACGAATGGGTGACGCAGAATTTTGAGGCGCTGGCGGCGCGAGGCGTGAACGTGGTGTGCGTGACGGGCCTGGGCAAGGACAACCAGGAATCGCTCGAGTGCGCGGGGCCGAGCGGCCGGCGGGTGGTGGCGCGGTTCCTGCCGTTTTGCGATGACATGGCGAGCCTCCTCTCGTGCGCCGACCTGGCGGTGTCCCGCGCGGGCGCGGGGAGTTTGGCGGAGTTTGTGCGCTGCCGGCTGCCGGCGGTGCTGGTGCCGTATCCGTTTGCGGCGGACAACCATCAATGGGAGAATGCCCGCTGCTACGAGCGGCAGGGCGGGGGACTGGTGCTGGATGCGAAGGACGTGGGCCGGCTGTTGTCCGAGGTGCTCGAATTGATTTTCAACGATTTCCTGCTGGAGTCCTTTTGCCGGAATTTGGAGCGGATGGAGCGCTCCAATTCGCTGGACGTGCTATTGCACGACCTGGAGGAACTTGCCGTCGAGGGCCGGCAATATGCCCCCGACGAAATCGCCGCCACCACGTGACCATCGTGCCCACCAACGAAAGCGACCGCCGCGAAAGCGTCTTCTTCCTGGGTCTGGGAGGAATGGGAATGGCGCCGCTGGCGCTGTACCTGGCGGAATCGGGCTGCCGCGTGCGCGGGCACGACGACCATATGCGCGAGCCCGTGCGGCGCTGGCTGGACCGCCGAGGCATTCTATCAGCGCCGTGCGCGGATCTGCCCGAGGATGTATCACGGGTGGTGTACTCCAGCGCGATTGCGTCGGCGCATCCCTTGATGCAAGCGGCGCGGGCGCGCGGATTGGGCCTAATGCGCCGGGGCGAGATGCTCGCGGAGGTCGTGCGCGGCCGGCGGCTGATTGCGGTGGTGGGTAGTCATGGCAAGACAACGACGACGGCGCTGCTCATTCACGCCTTGCGTGCGACCGGACAAGACGTGGGCTACCTTTTGGGGGCGTTGTTCGCCGATCCGGTGACGCCGCCGGCGCGGCATGCGGAAACCCCGTGGGTCGCAGCCGAGATTGACGAGAGCGACGGGACGATTGACGGTTTCGCGCCGGAAATCACCGTGGCCGTGAATTTCGACTGGGACCATGCGGATCGCTATCGCACCGAAACGGAACTGGAGGCGACATTTACGGCTCTGTTCCGGCGCACGCGCAGCCTGGTGCTGATTCCCGCGGGCTGCGCGCGGTTGCGGCGGCTGGCGGAAGCGGCGGGCACGCCATTTAGCACGTTCGGGCCGGCGGGAGACTTTAATGTGCAGGTGACGCTCGACGATGGCAGCGAGCAGCGGCTGGCGCTGAATGGGGTGTTTCCCGCGCAGGAAATCCGGGTGCCGCTGGGCGGTGAATTTAACGCCGTGAACGCGGCGGCCGCACTGGCGGCGGCGCAGGCGGCCCTGGGGCAGCTGGCTCCGCATCCGTTCGATGGGTACGCGGGGGTGAGGCGGCGTCAGGATCTGCTGGCGCGCCGGCCGGGTCTGACGATTTACGCGGATTACGCGCATCATCCGACCGAGATAGCGGCGTTGCTGCGCAGCCTGCGGGCGCGCGGAACCGGGCGTCTGCTGGCGGTGTTCCAGCCGCACCGGCACACGCGCACACAGCAGTTTGCGCCGGCCTTTGCCGAGGCGCTGGCGGCGGCCGATACGGTGTTTTTGCTGCCGGTTTACGCGGCGAGCGAAACCGTGGTGCCGGGCGGCACCAGCGAAGCCATTTTGACAGCGGCCAACCCGGACCGTTTTTCGCTACACCAATCTTTCGCTGCGCTCGAGCCGGTGCTCAACGCGGCTTTGCGCGAGGCTCGGGACGAAACCACCCTCATTTTTGTGGGGGCCGGCGACATTGATGAGTTTGCCGCGGCTTTCGTCCAGAATCTGGCTCCGGACTTTTTGATCCCAACCCAAACCGTGACTCACACTGCCGACACCCTCGATTGGTTCGATGTTTTACGCCCGCGTCTCCATGCGGAGACGCTCATGCGCCGCGAAGAGCCGCTGGCCAATAAGACCACGCTGGGCGTGGGCGGGGCGGCGAAATATTACGCGGAGCCGGCGAACGCGGCGGATTTGGCGCGGCTGTTCACGGCGGCGCGGGCGGCGGGAGTGGGGGTTTTTTGCCTGGGCCGCGGCTCGAATGTGATTGTGGCCGATTCGGGTTATGCCGGGCTGGTCATCCGCCTGGCGCACGCGCACTGGGGGCATTTGCGGCTGGATGGACCGCGGCTGGTGTGGGCGGGCGCGGGCGTGCGGCTGAAGGAGTTGTGCGGATTCGCCGCGCGCAACGGGTTGGCGGGCCTGGAGTTTCTGGAAGGCATTCCGGGCTCGGTCGGTGGCTCGCTGCGCATGAACGCGGGGGCGATGGGCGGGTGGATTTTCGACGTGATTGAAGTGGTGGAATTCGTGACGCCCGAGGGAGAAATCCGGCGCCTGCCGCGCGCGGAATTTCACGCGGAGTACCGGCAGTGCACGGAATTGCTGGGAGCGATTGCCACGGGGGCGCTCTTTCAGGCGACGAGCCATGGCGACCCGGAGGAAATCCGCCGGCGGATGGAGACGTTTGCCACCCAGCGGAAATCGACGCAGCCGCGCGAGCGCAGCGCGGGGTGCCTGTTCAAGAATCCGCCGGGCGGGCACGCGGGGCGCATCATTGACGAGCTGGGGCTGAAGGGCCGGAGCGTGGGCGCGGCCGAGGTGTCGAGCATTCATGCGAATTTTGTGATCAACAAGGGCGGGGCCACCGCGGCCGACGCCCTGGCGCTGGCGCGTTTGATCCGCGACGAGGCGCGGGCGCGCCGCGGGGTGGTGCTCGAGCCGGAAGTGTTGCTGTTGGGTGCGACTTGGAAGGAGGTTCTTTCGTGAGCACTCGTGCCGCCGATGGGCCGGTGATCGCCGTGCTGTGCGGGAGCAATTCCGCGGAGCGCGAGGTGTCGCTGGTGTCTGGACGCGAGGTGGCGAAGGCACTGGAGGCCGAGGGATTGCCGGTGGAGCTTTATGATTTGCCGGGGAGCGAGTTGCCGGCGGCGCTGGATCCGGCGCGGCATGTGGTGTTTCCCGCATTGCATGGCGGGTGGGGTGAAAACGGCGGGGTGCAGTCGGCACTGGAGGCGCGGGGATTTGCGTACGCCGGTTGCGGGCCGGAATCGAGCCGGCTATGCATGGACAAGGTGCAGACGAAGAACATCCTCGTGGCGGCGGGCTGGCCGG
>JBEKZN010000217.1:0-4043 GCA_049509815.1 Opitutales bacterium | reverse complement strand
CGGTACAGAAGCGAAAAAAAGATCGCATGGGTGCGAGGTGGTTTTTCCGCGAAGGGGCGGGAGTTGATGCTGAGGGAGCGGGGGCGAAACGACAAGATTTAGAGCCACGCGGCGGGGTGCAGTTTGTCGCGCTCGGGTGCAGGGGTTTCGGCAAAATAGACGGCGAGACGGAACCAGGCAAGGCGGTCGGGCGGGGTGGCGGGTTTGAGCTTGCGGAGGTCGGCGAGGAGGGCTTCGGGCGAGCGGCCGTGGAGTTCGTAAATTTCACGCAGGCCGAGGTCGAGCAAGTCGCGCGCGACATCGACCGGCAGGCGCGGGATGCGCATGAACGGCGACTGCAGCGCGGCGGTATCGGCTTTTTTCTTTTGGGCGGGAGGCGGCACAGTGAAGAAGGCTCGAATAATCAGGGAGTGGGAGGCGATGAATCATGAGTCCAACGCTGGACGAGGTCGGTGGCGTTGCCTTGCTTGGCCAGGGCGATGGCTTCGGGGCAGATGGCCTGCTGGAAGGCGGAGTTGGTGGCGGGGGCGTCGATAGCTTTGGCATACAAGTCGAGCGCGAGCTGGGGGTCGTGGTGGTCGCCGGCCCAGCGGGCGATTTCGGCGACCAAGCCGAGTTCGTCGCGCGACACGGCGGGGGTGGTGACGACCCATGCGAGTTGTTTGAGGGCGTCGTCGGTGCGGCCGAGTTTGTCCTCCACTTGGGCGAGGGCGTAGCAGAGAGCGATGTTCGGGATGCGGGCGAAGTAGTGCTGGCCGGTGGCGAGGGCGTTGGCGAGCTGGCCCTGCTCTTCGAGCAGGTTCATCTGACGGATGACGGCGTAGGCGGAAAAGGGCGTGGGGTCGGTGTCGGCACGGGCCAGTTGTGCGGGGAGATCGAGTGCTAAGGGCCGGTAAAGTGGATCGCCAACGAAGATGGCCTGCCAGCTCAGCGCGGGCAAAGCGTAATAGGCAGCTTCGCCGGTGGTCTCACCCATGGCCAGCGCAGCCATGAAGAGTTGGGGGTTGTGGGTGAATTCGAGGTAGGGTTCGTAAACGTTGCCGACGGTGGCCGCGATGCCGCGCATCACCAGCGGGCCGACCCAGCGGTGGTTGGGGTCGCGGATGGCTTCTCCGGAAAAGCTGTGGATGTGGAAGCCGATGGCGCCGGGCGGGAAATGAAAGGTGGGGTCGGAGATGGGGCCGGCCAGATCCCAGGACCACCAGCCGAAATAAATCGCGGGGGCGTCGAAGCGCTCAGTCCAGTTAAAGAGACCCGGCGAGTGATCTTCGCCGACGTCGAAGCCCAGTTGGCGGATGATTTGGCCGGTTTGCTCGAGCCAGACATCGCCAGCGGGGTGCGGGCCACCGAAGTCGAGGTAGGCGCGCCCCTGCAGGCCGCGGGCTTCGCCGGCGAGGGCGCTTTCAACGAGGCCGCGGGCGGCGGCGGCGTTGGGGCCGTCGAGCCGCGCGACGCGCACGACGAGGCCGCGGGTAAAGGCGTCGGGATCGAGTTTTTTGTAAAGCGGATTGGCGACGAGGCCGATGGTGGGCGTGTCGAGGGCGGCGAGGAGGGCGAGTTCGCTGTCCACGGCGGCCTGGTTGGTCATGAATTCCTTGCGCGGCGGCGGGCCTTTGTAAGCGGCGAGGCGCGCGGGGTCGTTTTGAATCCGAACGGGCACGCCGTAGCAGGTGACGAGGAAATCGATTTTGTGGCCGAAGAAGACATAGGCGAGGCGGCCCTCGCTGTCGCGCTGGTTGGTGACGTAGGCGTCAAGCCAGCCGGCAGCGGTGAGCTGCTGGCGCAGGGGATTGAAGATTTCGTCCACGAATTCAGTCCAGGTGATGTCCGGATCGGTGGATGTCTGAATGAGGAAAAGATTTTTGTCGGGAATGCCGCGGCGCTGCATGTAATAGCGGGCGACGGCGACGGAGTCCGGGCTGCGTCCGTTGGCGACGACGACGACGTGCGCGGCATCGGGCCCGGTGGCGATGGCGGAGGCCGGCGCGGAGTTCGGAGAGGGCGCGGATGCGGCCATGAGCGTGGCCGTGATCGAGACAAACACGGCGAGCGCCATTCCGCCGGCGCGGAAAGCGGCCCAGGGGCGGCGGCAAACGTCCATGGGTGGATAGTGTGCGAGCGGGCGCGGGCGCGTCAGTCTTTTTCGCAGGAAGCAACGCGTGGGTGGAGCGCGACGAGGATTTGTGTTTCGCCGCGCGGGTGAGGAGCTTAAGGTCTTTGCTTCATGCCCGAATTGGCTGAGGTGGAATTTTACCGAAGACGCTGGTGGGAAACCGGCGCAGGGCAACGCGTGCGCGAGGCGCAGGCGGAGGCGCGATCGCGGGTGTTTCGCAAGCTGGCGGAGGAATTCCGCGGCGGAGCGCCGGTTTTGGCCAAGACGCTAAAGGGCGCGCGACTGAGCGCTTCAGCAGCGCACGGAAAGCAGATGTGGTTTGTGTTCACTCCCGAGAAAACAGCGCGCGGAAAAGGCGCCGGCGCGCGGTCGCACGAAGCGATTTGGGTGGGCATTCATCTTGGCATGTCGGGCGAGCTGCGCGTGGAGCCGACCGATTATCGCGTGGTCCGGCATGACGCGCTGGTGCTGCGGATGGAGCGGCACGCGCTGGTTTTCAATGACCCGCGCCAGTTTGGCCGGGTGCGAGCGTGGACGGGAGCGAAGGGTGAAAAGCCGCCCTGGCTGCGCGAATTGGCTCCGGTCGTGACGGGACCGGAATTTACCGTTGAACGGGTGCGGGACGGCTTGAAGCGCCATAGCCGGGCACCGCTCAAGGCGGTGTTGTTGAATCAGGAATATTTTCCCGGCATCGGCAATTGGATGGCGGATGAAATCCTGTGGCGGGCGGCGCTGCCTCCAGCGTTGGCGGCGGGGCGGGCGGCGTCGCTGCGGATTGCCAAAAAACTTCACGCAGTCATTCGCGAAGTGGCGAACGATGCGTTGCGGGTCATCGCGGGCTGGGGCAAGAAGCTGCCGCCGGATCTCAACGTGCACATTCCCGACACCTGGCTGTTCAACCACCGGTGGGAAGATGGCGGCCGGTGCCCGCGCACGGGAAAGCCGCTGCGACGGGAGGAAATCGGTGGCCGCACGACCTGCTGGTCACCGGCGTGGCAGCGGCTCAGGCGTTAGGCGCGGGATTTTTTGCCGTGCGGGCGAGATAATCGTGCAGGCGGGCAGCGAGAGTGGGGCCGATGCCGGGGACTTCGGCCAGGGTTTCGGCGTTCGCGGCGCGGAGGCGCGCGAGCGTTTTGAAGCGGGCGAGCAGGGCGGCCTTGCGGGAAGGGCCGAGGCCGGAGAAGTCGTCGAGCACGCTTTCGCGAATTTTCTTGGAGCGGAGATCAGCGTTGAAGGTGTTGGCGAAGCGGTGGGCTTCGTCACGCAGATGCTGAAGGAGGCGCAGGGCGGGCGAGTGGGCGGGCAGGCGCAGGCCGGGCCGCTCGTCGGGAAACACGATGGTTTCCTCGCGCTTGGCGAGGCCGATGACGGGAAGCGGCGGCAGGTCGTGGGTGAGGAAGGCTTTTTGCGCGGCGTGAACCTGGCCTTTGCCGCCGTCAATGACGACGAGGTCGGGCAGGGATTTTTGCTCCGCGTGGAGGCGGCGGTAACGGCGGCCGACGACTTCCTCCATGGCGCGGAAGTCGTCGTTGCCGATGAAGCCGCGAATGCGAAAGAGGCGGTAGCCGGACTTGTCGGGGGCGTTGTCAACAAAGCGCACGAGCGCGGCGACGACGAATTCGCCGGAGATGTGGGAGATATCGAAGCACTCGAGCACACGCGGCGGGGCGGGCAGACCGGCGGCTTGGGCGAGTTGGGCGGCGGCTTCGCCGGAATGGGCCGACTTCACTGGGTCGCCGCGGAGAAAGCGGCGGTCGCGCGTGGCGTTGGCGTGGGTGAGGTCGAGCGCCTGCACGAGGTCGCGCAGGTGGGCGGCGCGCTCGTAATGGCGGGCCTCGGCGGCGACCTGCATCTGGGCGCGCAAATCGGCGAGCCAGGCGCGAGCCTTGCCCTCGAGGAAGATCAATGCGTCACGCAAGCGGGCGGCGTA
>JBEKZN010000216.1:0-4058 GCA_049509815.1 Opitutales bacterium | reverse complement strand
AAAAGGAAAGAAGAATGAGGAGCGGGGTTGGAGGGGGCGGGGCAATCGGGCCTTGCCTCGGGGGAGGGAGGCGGGTAAACGGTTTTTTCTGCGCGGTCGCCCGGGGGCGGCGGCGCAATCCCCGAATTTGACCGATTAATCGAGAGCCATGGCCAAGGATTTTCTCAAGGGCGCGCGCGAGGCGTACGACGTGGTCGTGATCGGGAGCGGCCTGGGCGGGCTGACGGGGGCGAACTACCTGGCGAAGCTGGGCTACTCGGTGCTGGTGCTGGAGCACCATTACCAGTTCGGGGGGCTGGCGACGTGGTTCACGCGGAAGCGGGGGCATATTTTCGACATTTCGCTGCACGGGTTTCCGGCGGGGATGATCAAGTCGTGCCGGAAGTATTGGACGAAGGAGATCGCGGATCGGATCGTGCAGTTGAAAGACATCCGGTTCGTGAACCCGCAGTTTGACTTGCGCACGACGTTCGACCGGGTGGATTTCACGCGGCTGCTGGCGGAGCGGTTCGGGGTGGCGCGGGAGCGGGTGGAGGGGTTTTTCGAGCACCTGCGGAAGATGAACTACTACGACCGGGACCGGCGCGTGACGCGCGAGCTGTTCGAGGAGTTTTTTCCGGGGCGCGGGGACGTGCACCGGCTGCTGCTGGAGCCGATTGCGTACGCGAACGGCTCATCGCTGGACGATCCGGCGATTACGTACGGGATCGTGTTTTCGAATTTCATGAGCAAGGGGGTGTTCATTTTCCAGGGCGGGACGGACCTGTTGATCGGGCTGATGGGAGCGGAGTTGAAGAAGAATGGAGCGGACCTGCGGCAGCGGTGCCTGGTGGAAAAGATTTTGACGGAGGACGGCCCGGACGGACGGCCGCAGGTGCGCGGGGTGGTGTGCAACGGGCGGGAAATCCGGTGCCGGGCGGTGCTGTCGAATGCGAACGTGAAGAACACGCTGTTCGAGCTGGTGGGGCGGGAACGGCTGCCGGCGGATTTCGCGACGGAGGCGGAGGCGGTACGCATCAACACGAGTTCGTGCCAGGTGTACATGGGCATCCGCGCGGGGGAGACGATTCCGCACATCGGGGATTTGGTGTTCACCTCGGAGGCGAAGGAGTTCAGCAGCGACGAGCTGACGGATTTTCACACGACGAGCCGGACGTACTCGGTGTATTACCCGGACACACGGCCGCAGCGGGAGGAGAAGCGGTACGCGGTGGTGGCATCCATCAACGCGAAGTGGGCGGACTGGGCGAAGCTCAACGACGAGGAGTATGCGAAGCATAAGCAGCGCATCATGGACGAGGCGGTGGCGGGGCTGGAGCGGCTGATTCCGGGCGTGCGCGAAAAGATCGACTGGCTGGAGGCGGCGACGCCGCGCACGGTGCAGAAGTACGTGCGGCACTTCGGCGGGACGTCATTCGGGACGAAGTTCGAGGGGTTGAAGGTTTCGATGGAACTGCCGGAGAAAGTGCCGGGGCTGTACCACGCGGGGTCGGTGGGGATCATCATGTCGGGCTGGCTGGGGACGATCAACTACGGGGTGATCACGGCGAGCAAGATGGACTCGTTTCTGGCGGGGAAAACGGCGGCGCCGGCGGAGGCGCTGACAGCGGGGTAGGAATTTTTGACAGAATTTACAGAATTAAAAACCAAGAGAAATTTTCGCCAGATCCGTTCCGTGAATCCAGTCCCGTAAAATCAAACCATGAATGACATTTACCGCACGATTCCGCACCGGCCGCCGTTTTTGTTTTTGGACGAGATCGTGGAGGCGCGGGCGGACGGGCTGGTGGCGCGGCGGACGTTTCGCGCGGAGGAGTTTTATTTCGCGGGGCATTATCCGGGGAACCCGATTGCGCCGGGGGTGATTCTGTGCGAGGCGTGCTTCCAGGCGGCGGCGGTGTTTTTGGTGAAGAAACTGGAAACGCAGGGCGGCGCGGCGGCGGGGCTGACGCCGGTGCTCTCGCGCATCGGCGAGGCGAAGTTCAAGCGGATGGTGCGGCCGGGGGACACGGTGGAGATCGAGGTGACGGAGAAGGAGACGATCCAGAAGTTTCATTTTTTGCGCGGGGTGGTGCGCAAGGACGGGAAGCCGGTGCTGGCGCTGGAGTTTGCGCTGGCCTTGCTGCCGGCGGGGGAAGCGGAGTAGAGGGGAGGAAAGAATTTTCAGACGGAATTTACAGAATTAACAAAATAAGAGGATTTTTTTGGACAGGATGAACAGGATTTACAGGATAAGATGATGGAAACAAAAATATATATTTGGTAAATTCGGATAATTGTGTCTGAACGAAACTTTTTAATCTCATGGCATTTCTCGACATCGCGGAGCGGACGTACCTGGTCACGGGCGTGGCGAACAAGAAGAGCGTGGCGTGGCATATCGCGCAGGCGCTGGAGGCGGAGGGCGCGAAGGTGATTTACAGCGTGCGGTCGGCGGCGCGGAAGGCGTCGCTGGAGAAGCTGCTGGCGGGGCGGGTGGTGCTGGTGTGCGACGTGGAGCGGCCGGAGGAGATCGAGGCGCTGGGGTTGGCGGCGGCGGCGCACGGGCCGTTTGACGGGCTGGTGCATTCGATTGCGTGGGCGGACTTCAGCGCGGGGCCGCGGCCGTTTCACGAGACGCGGCGGGCGGAGTTCATGCAGGCGATGGGGATTTCGGCGTTTTCGCTGGTGGAGCTGGCGCGGGCGTTCAAGCCGCATTTCAAGAAGGAGGCGTCGGTGGTGGCGATCAGCATTTCATCGCAGGTGACGACGGAGAACTACGGGTACATGGGGCCGGTGAAGGCGGCGCTGGAGTCGGTGGCGCGGTTTCTGGCGAAGTCGTTCAGCGCGGACTCGGAGGTGCGGTTCAACACGGTGAACGCGGGGCCGCTGAAGACGAGCGCGTCGGCGGGGATTCCCGGGTATCTCGACCATTATTTGTTCGCGGAGAAGCTGACGTACCGCAAGCGGGCGCTGGAGACGCGCGAGGTGGCGGACGCGGCGGTGTTTTTGCTGAGCCCGCGCTCGAGCGGGATCAACGGCCAGGGGCTGGTGGTGAACGCGGGACTGGACTCCAACTATTTCGACCGCGAGGTGGTGCGCGCGGCGACCCGGCCGACGGCGCCCGGCGACGCGCCGAGCACGCCATGAAATTTCGCAACGTGGCGATCGAGGCGCTGGCGTACGCGCTGCCGCCGGAAGTGTGGACTTCGTCCGCGCTGGAGGCGAAGCTCGCGCCGTTGTACGCGCGGCTGCGGCTACCGGAGGGACGGCTGGAGTTGATGACGGGCATTCGCGAGCGGCGGTTCTGGCCGGCGGGTTTCACACCGTCGGAGGCCTCGGCGGCGGCGGGAGAAAAATTGCTGGAGCAGAGCGGGGTGGCGCGGGCGGAGATTGATTTGCTGGCGCATTGCGCGGTGTGCCGGGACCGGCTGGAGCCGGCGACGGCGGCGTACGTGCACCGGCGTTTGGGGCTGGGGCCGCGGGCGCAGATTTTTGATTTGTCGAACGCGTGCCTGGGATTTGTCAATGGGTTCGCGGTGGCGGGGGCGATGATTGAGGCGGGGCAGATTGAGCGGGCGCTGCTGGTGTCGGGCGAAAACGGACGGCCGCTGGTGGAGCGGACGGTGGCGCGGTTGAACGACGGGACGCTGGATCGGCAGCAGATCAAGGCGTATTTCGCAAATCTGACGATTGGCGCGGGCGGAGTGGCGGCGCTGGTGACAAACACGGAGCGGGCGCGGTCGGGCGCGCCGCGGCTGCTGGCGAGCGTGACGGAGACGGACACGGCGGCGGCACATTTGTGCGAGGGCGAGACGGCGAGCGACGGCGGGCTGGACATGCAGACGGACAGCGAGGCGCTGCTGGAGGCGGGCGTGGAAGTGGCGGCGCGGTGCTGGGCGCGGTTCAAATTGGAAACGGGCTGGGACGAAAATACGCCGGACACGATTATTTGCCACCAGGTCGGGCGGGCGCACCAGCGGCGGCTGTTTGCGCGGCTGGGGTTGAGCGAGGAGAAGGATTTTTCGACGTTTGCGTGGCTGGGGAACGTGGGGTCGGTGTCGCTGCCGATCACGCTG
>JBEKZN010000215.1:0-4060 GCA_049509815.1 Opitutales bacterium | reverse complement strand
CGCGAGGCCCACCCCTGTTTCCATTTCCTCTCCGCCTGCCTTTTATCTTCATCCCCTGCTTTTCCCTTTGCCTTTCTCTCCCCGAATTCTACTTTCTACCTTCTCTATTCTTCTTAACCCATGTCCCTCCCCACTCCCACCACCCTCGGCCTCAAAAAATCCTTTGGCTTCGGCGACCGCCTCGGCCTCGCCACTCCCGGCCACCTCGCCGCCCTGCGCACCCACGGCAAAGGCTTTTCCGGCATCTTCGCCCAGCAGTCCATCCGCGAGATGACCCGCACCAAGCGCTCCCCGCAGGAAGTCATGAGCGCCGCCCAGCGCGCCCTCGACGCCGACGGCTACGCCGAACCCTGGGGCGCCGACGGCGACCACCTCAAAACCACCGCCGATATCGACTACACCGCCGCCGCCGGCTTCACCTTCTTCACGCTCGACCCCTCCCCCTTCGTCAACAACTCCGCCGACAAGCTCCCCTTCCAGGAAGTGGACACCCACGTCGCCGCCCTCCTCAAGGACGGCATCTTCCCGTCCGGCTGGGACCTCCCCTACCTCAAGGGCGAGTACGACGCCGGCCACGGCGGCGCCCTCAAGTTCGACCGCGAGGGCCTCCACCGCGCCGCCGTCAAATATGGCCGCGCCATCGCCCAGGTCGAAACCCTCTGCAAGCACCTCGCCTCCACCCTCCAGCGCCCGTACGAGGTCGAGGTCTCGGTGGACGAAACCGACACCCCCACCCGCCCCCTCGAGCACCTCTTCTGGGCCCTCGAGCTCAAGCGCCGCGGCGTCCTCCCCGTCGTCGTCTCCCTCGCCCCGCGCTTCATCGGCGACTTCGAGAAGGGCATCGACTACAAAGGCGACCTCGCCGAGTTCGAGAAACAGCTCCGCACCCACGCCGCCATCGCCGAACGCTTCGGCCCCTACAAAATCTCCATCCACTCCGGCTCCGACAAATTCTCCATCTACCCCATCATCGGCCGCGTCTGCGGCGACCGCCTCCACGTCAAGACCGCCGGCACCAACTACCTCGAAGCCCTCCGCGTCGTCGTCCGCACCGACAAAAAACTCTTCGGCGAAATCGCCGCCTTCTGCTTCGGCCGCTTCGCCGAGGACAAGGCCAGCTACCACATCTCCGCCACCGACGCCGGCGTCGCCGCCCTCAAATCCACCGCCCCCGCCGACTACGAACGCGTCTTCCTCGACGAATCCTGCGGCCGCCAGCTCCTCCACGTCACCTTCGGCTCCACCCTCACCCTCGGCCAGACCGCCGCCGGCCGCCCCTTCAAGGACGGCATCCTCGAAATCCTCAACCAATACTCCGCCCTCCACGCCGAACTCCTCCTCGGCCACCTCGGCAAGCACCTCCGCCTCCTCAACAACGGCTGAAAGCGCCTGCGTTTTTGCTAAAAATTGCGGCTTCGACCGCTCCGTTTGGGGTTCCATTCGTGGCTATTCGTGGCCATTGGTGGATAAGCTTCTTTTCGCGCATTCTACTCTCGTTTCTCTGCGCCTTTGCGTCTCTGCGCGGGTATTCTTCGCTTTTGTCTTTGCCAAAAAAATCTGTGTCAATCTGTGCAATCTGTGGATAAACTCCTTGCGTTTCCCCCATGTCCCTCCACGAAACCAACCGCCGCCGCGGCGACCCCCAGGCCATCGTCGAGGAAGCCATCCTCGACTTCACCCTCGGCGACAACCCCGCCGCCCTCGCCAAGCTCAACGACGCCCTCGCCCTTGACCCCGCCTGCTTCGCCGCCTGGCACGCCCTCGCCGAAGTCCAGTTCGCCGCCCGCAACCTCGACGCCGCCCTCGCCGCCGCCCTCAAAGCCCACGCCCTCCAGCCCGCCGACATCCACGTCAACACCTCCCTCTCCCGCATCTACATGGAAAAAGGCGACAAACCCACCGCCGAACACTACGGCGCCCAAGCCCGCCTGCTCTCCTGGAAAGACGAACTCAAGCAACCCCCGCCGCCGGCAACCCCAACGACCTAAACAGGATATCGGAAGATGCAATCCATCGACTGGATCACGCATGCGGAGTTAGCTCTAAATGGCCTTGAGGCTATGGCAGGCGAATCCTTCCCCGCGAAGCGCCGGATCAATGCCTTACGTAGCCGCCTGAAGCAGAGGCATGACCTACGCTCGCGCAAAGCCTTCTTCCGGGCCTGCAATGCCCTGCTCGAAAGCAAACTGATTAAATCTGCTGCATGGAAAACCATGATGAGCAATCTGCTTAACGGTGTAGGTCGCGAGCTTCGCACCAACGCCCCTCTCCGCACGAAGCGCACACTGCATGCCTTGCAAAATCGGCTGAAAGCGAGTCGCGTTTTGCGCTCACGCAAAGCCTTTGAACAGGAAGTTGAAGCATTTCTCCAAAGCGAATCGCATCTTCAGGCCGCTACATCCCAATACATCAAGAGAATCGTACCGCCAGTTATCGCCGACGCAATGGCCGCACTCAAACAAGCTAAAGAAATCCGCGCGCGTCACTTGCCCAAGCCACGCATTCTGCCGAATCCGGATTAATCTATCCCGTTAATAACTTCACCAGTACCGCATCCACCTTCTGCAGGTTCAATTCTGTTAATTCTGTTAATTCTGTCAAAAAACTCTTTTCTTCTCCTTCCCTCTCCGCGTCCTTTGCGTCTTTGCGGTAAAATTCTTCCAGTTTCGCTCCTCACTCCCCATCAATTTCACCAGCACCGCATCCACCATCTGCGGGTTCAATTCTGTTAATTCTGTAAATTCTGTCAAAAATCTCCCTCTTCTCTTTTCTTCTTCGCGCCCTTTGCGCCTTTGCGGTAAAATTCTTCCAGTTTCGCTCCTCACTCCCCCATCAGCTTCACCAGCACCGCATCCACCATCTGCGGGTTCGCCTGTCCCTTTGTTGCCTTCATCACCTGGCCCTTGAGCGCGTTGATCGCGTTCAGCTTCCCCGCCTTGTACTGCTCCACCGGCTTCGGGTTCGCCGCGATGATCTCCCGGCAAATCTTTTCCAGCTCCCCCGCGTCGCTCTGCGTTCGCAACCCCTCGCGGTCCACAATCGCCTCCGCGCTGTCGCCCGTCGCAAACATTTTTAAAAACACATCCTTCGCAATCTGCTTCGAAATCACCCCGCCGTCCACCAGCTTCACCAGCCCCGCCAGGTTCGCCGCCGTAATCTTCCCCTCCGACACCTTCAGCGGCGATTCGCCCATCGGCGCCGCCGCCGCCAGCTCGCGCAGCAAATCGTTCGCCACGTAGTTCGCCACCGCCAGCGCATTCCCGCACGCCGCCACCGCCGTCTCAAAATACGCCGCCAGCTCCCGGTCGGGGCAGATCACCGACGTGATCGTGTACGGCAGGTTCCAGTCCTTCTGGTACCGCCGCTGCTTGTCAAAAAACGCCTCCGGCAATTCCGCCACGAGTTTCTGCTTCTGCTCCTCGCTCACCCGCACCGGCATCAGGTCCGGATCCGGAAAATACCGGTAGTCGTGCGCCTGCTCCTTCGAGCGCATGGACTGCGTCACCCCGAGCTGCGCGTCCCACCGGCGCGTCTCCTGCGTGATCCGCTCGCCGCGTTGCAGACACTGGATCTGCCGCTTGATCTCATGCTCCACGCCGTTGCGCACCCCCGAAATCGAATTCAAATTCTTCAACTCCACCTTCGTCCCCAGCTTCGTCTCTCCCTTCAGCCGCACCGACACATTCGCGTCGCAGCGCAATTGTCCCTTTTCCATGTCGCAGTCCGAAATTTCCGCGTTCACCATCTGCGTCCGTAGCGCCGTCAAATACGCGAACACCTCGTTCGGCGTGTGCATGTCCGGCTCGCTCACGATCTCGATCAGCGGCGCGCCCGCCCGGTTGTAGTCCACCAGGCTGTCGTTCGAAAAATGCGTCAGCTTGCCCACGTCCTCCTCCAGGTGGATGCGCGTCAGCTTCACCACCCGGTGCGGGCCCTGCACGTTGCGCGACGGCCCTGGCAGCTCGATCTCCACCCCTCCGCCCTTGCACAGCGGCTGGTCGTACTGCGAAATCTGGTAGTTCTTCGGATTGTCCGGATAAAAATAATTCTTCCGGTCCCA
>JBEKZN010000214.1:0-4071 GCA_049509815.1 Opitutales bacterium | reverse complement strand
GTGCGAGTATGTGTGCTCGTTTTTGAAGTAGAGGGACGGAAGGGCCTAATCCACAGATTACGCAGATTAACCCAGATCAAGAAAGCAAAGAGGAATCGCGCGGCGACGCGATGGGCGCGAGGGAGGAGGGGGCGAGACGGTTCGGGTTGTGTTCGGGACGGCGTTGCGTGAAATAGCTGCCATGTTCAAAGGGGAAAAAGCCGTGGGGAAGGAAAAAACCGGGACGCGGTGGCGGGCGACGTGCGCGTACGACGGGGGCGACTTCCTGGGGTGGCAGAGCCAGAAGGGCGGGGGGACGGTGCAGGATTTTCTGGAGAAGCGGCTGGGGGAGATTTTCGAGCGGCCGGTGCGGGTGCATGGGAGCGGGCGGACGGACGCGGGGGTGCATGCGCGGGCGCAGGTGTTCCACTTCGACGCGGAGTGGGGGCATCCGGTGGAGAGTTTGCGGCGGGCGCTGCGCACGGGGCTGCCGCGGGGGGTGCAGGTGACGTCGGTGCGGCGGGCGCGGGGGGATTTTCACGCGCGCTACAGCGCGAAGGGGAAACGGTACCGGTACCGGATTTTTCTGGGGGAGGCGTCGCCGTTTGAGTCGAGGTATTGCTGGTCGCTGGGGAAGCGGAAACTGGAGGTGGAGGCGATGCGGGCGGGGGCGAAATTATTGGTTGGGAAGCATGATTTTTCGGCGTATGCGGGGCGGCTGGACGAGGGGGAGGATCCGGTGAAGGAGTTGCGGCGGCTGGAGGTGAAGAAGCGGGGGCGGCGGGTGGAGGTGGTGCTGGAGGGGAGCGGGTTTTTGTACAAGATGGCGCGGGGGCTGACGGGGGCGCTGGTGGGCGCGGGGCTGGGGAAGCTGACGCCGGAGGATTTGGCGCGGATGCTGCAGGAGCGGCGGCGGACGCACGTGGTGGAGACGGCGCCGGCGCAGGGGCTGTGTTTGGAGCGGGTGTTTTATTAGAAATGGATATGAAGCATGCGCCGAGGCACAAAAAGACGCGCCTCGGGCAAAGGCGCGCTGCGACCAGCCAACCGGAAAGAATCTACCGCCGGGAGAATTTGATGTTGTTGGGGTCCACGTAGCCGCGGTTGCGGCGTTTGGGGGGTGCGGGGGGGGTGGAGTGGAGGTCGGGTTCGGTGCGGTAGGGGAAGGTTTCGAGTTTGCGGCGGGGGATGGGGCGGGAGATGAATTTCTCGATGGCGTGGAGGTAGGTGGTTTCGTCGGAGGAGAAGAGGGTGAAGGCTTCGCCTTCGCGGGAGGCGCGGCCGGTGCGGCCGATGCGGTGGACGTAGTCTTCGGCGTGCTGGGGGACGTTGTAGTTGATGACGTGGGAGATGCCGGCGATGTCGAGGCCGCGGGCGGCGATGTCGGTGGCGACGAGGATTTCGTATTTGCCTTCCTTGAAGCCGGCGAGGGCGGCGGTGCGCTCGGCCTGGGAGCGGTCGGCGTGCATGACGGCGACGGGGTGGTGGTGGGCGAGGAGCCATTCGGCGATGTGGTCGGCGTCGCGCTTGGTGCGGGTAAAGACGAGGACGGAGTGATACTCCATCTGTTTGAGCATGGCGAGGAGGAGGTCGTACTTCTGGATGCCGTCCACGGGGTAGATGGCGTGGTCCACGGTGTCGGCGGGGGAGACGCGGTTGCCGATCTGGATGTCGAGGGGGTCGCGGAGGGCCCAGTTGATGAGGCGTTTGATGGCGTCGGGAACGGTGGCGGAGAAGAGGAGGGTCTGGCGGTTTTTGGGGCACTGGCCGAGGATGCGGGAGACGTCGTCGATGAAGCCGAGGTCGAGCATGCGGTCAACTTCGTCGAGGACGACGAATTCGAGGCGGGAGAGGTCGAGGTTGCGCTGGCCGAGGTGGTCGAGGAGGCGTCCGGGGGTGGCGATGACGGAGTCCACGCCGTCGTGGAGGGCGTCGAGCTGGTGGCCGTAGCCGACGCCGCCGTGGATGAGGGCGACGCGGAGGTCGGAGTGGATGCCGTAGGCGCGGAATTGTTCGTCCACCTGGGCGGCGAGCTCGCGGGTGGGCTCGAGGACGAGGACGCGGGGGCCGCGGGGCTGGTGGCGGCCGAGTTTGGCGAGGGCGGGAAGGGCGAAGGCGGCGGTTTTGCCGGTGCCGGTCTGGGCGGAGCCGACGACGTCGCGCCCTTGCAGGATGACCGGGATGGCCTGGGCCTGGATGGGAGTGGGGGTGGTGTAGCCTTTGTCGCTCACAGCCCGGACGAGATCCGGGGGCAGGCCGAGTTCCTCAAATGTCATGTTATGAAGCGGATACAGATAACAAGGGAGGGCGTGGTGCACAAGGAGGAAAGTGGGGGTTGTTAGAATGGAAAATGGAAGATGGAAAATGGAAGAAGAGGGGAACGTTAATGATGAAGGGGAGAATGCGCGGGAAGCAATGGGTCTCGCGCCGGGGCACAAGGTGTGCTAGGTTGATTGACGAAAAAATTCATGAGCGAGGATTTGATTTTGCCCGCGGAGGCGCCGGTGATGACGCTGCCGAACACGGTGTTGTTTCCGCACGCGCTGCTGCCGCTGTATATTTTTGAGCCGCGGTACCGGCAGATGCTGGGGGATGTGCTGCAGGGGAACCGGTTTTTTGCGGTGGCGGCGCTGGATCCGGCGCGGGCGCAGGAGCCGGACCAGGTGGAGCCGGCGTTTGCGATCGCGGGGTTGGGGATGGTGCGGGCAAGCCACGAGAATGCGGACGGGACGTCGAATTTGATTGTGCAGGGGGTGGCGCGGGTGCGGTTTCGGGGGATCGTGGGGGAGACGCCGTACCGGCGTTGCGCGCTGGAGGTGCTGCCGACGGCGCCGGGAGCGGCGGCGACAGAATTGCGGCGGCAGCGGCTGGCGCTGCTGCATCAGTTGGAGCAGTTTCGCGAGGTGGGCGGTTCGGTGCCGGAGGAAGCGGTGGGGTTTTTGCGGACTTTGCGGGAGCCGGAGGTGTTTTTGGACATCGCGGCGTTCACGCTGTGCAGCGATCCGGGGGAGAAGCAGAAGCTGCTGGAGGAGCTGGACACGGCGACGCGGTTTTCGCGGTTCCTGCGGCACTTGCGGGCGGAGACGGCGCGGCTACGGCTGACGCGAAAGCTGCAGGGGCCGCTGAGCGACGAGGATGTGTCGCGGAATTGATCAGGCGGGCGGAGGCGGGTTTTTGCGCTGAAGCAAATCCTCGAGGATCCGGCGGTCTTCCTGATCTTTGTCGCGGTACGTTTGCTTGAGCCGCAGCATCAACCGCTCGTTGGCGAAAGGGATGCGCACACCTTCGATTTCCTTCCAAAGAATGTCGGGCTCAGTTGCTTCGTAGGCGATGCCGCAAGCAGCGGTCATCAAGTCCACGGTGATGACGTCGTTGACGCGCAGGACGACGTAGGCGCTGATGTCGTCGTCGGCGGCTTCGAGGATGGCGCGGTCGGGGAGGGTGGCGAGGGCGGCCTTGACCCTGGCCTGGTTTTCGGCGCTGGCGGCGATGAGCAAGTCCACGTCAAACGTGGCGCGGGCATGACCGAGGAGGTTCATGGCCAAACCGCCGATGACCACGTAGCGCGCGCCGCGCTGGTTGAGTTCGCGGGCGAGATGGACGAGATCGGCTAGCGTCGGTTCGCGAGTTTCTTCGCGATCTGCGTCATTTTCCATGCGTCAGCTTCTGCAAAGGAATGGTAGCGAAAAACGCCTTTGGGCAGGCCGCAAACGTCGCGCGCCAACGCGCCCGAGACGTTTTGCACAAAGGTAAATTGCCGCAGCGAGTCCGTTTTTCGCCGTCCGACAGTGCGCATGGGCAACGGGGTTTCCATGGGGACAGGGTAGCAGCGGATGGGACGAGGCGTCAAGCGCCGCCGGCGGCTTCGCGGAGGAAGTCGGCGAAGTTGAGCTGGATGTCCTGGAGAAGGTCGTCGGCGGAGTGGCCACCACCGTTGAGGAGGACGGCGAGGGCGGTGCGGTAGCGGGGGATGATGATGAGCAGGGCGGATTGGTTGTCCTGGTTGGCCTGGCTGGTGATGAGTTCGATGCCGCGGTAGTATTGGCGGGTCCAGCCCATGCCGTATTGTTTGGTGTCGCGGACGTTGGCGGG
>JBEKZN010000213.1:0-4078 GCA_049509815.1 Opitutales bacterium | reverse complement strand
CGGCGCCCCCACCCGCGGCGAAAACGGCCAGGGCATCGGCATGCTCAAAGGCGCCGATAAAAAATTCGGCGCCCCCGCCGTTTACAGCCTGGGCGACGCCCGCCGCGGCCTCCCCAGCGGCCCCGCCAGCGTTCACCTCGTCGCCTTCCTGATGTCCGACCAGGCCCTCCTCTCCCTCACCGCCGCCAAATACTCTTGGGCCGGCAACCTCCGCGCCGTCGCCGGCGACCCCAATTCCACCAGTCCTCCCGCCGGGCCGGTCCCCGATGTCATTCTCTTCCAAAAAGCCGGCGGTATCGATGCGGTTGCGGCTGCCGCCGCCATTAATGTTTCCGTCAACGACACGAACAACGCCCTCTTCTACGGCAAACCCGGGCTGACGCCCGCGGACATCTTCGCTGGCAAAGTCAATACACCCAAGGCCGCCGCCCCGCTCGTGGACGCTTTCAACGAGCAATCCGGCGCACCGAACTAACCCTACCCCTCCGCCTCCGCCAGCTCGCCCGCCATCTTCTCCCACTCCGCGTTCGCCGCGTGCAGTTGGTCCACCACGAAGCTGAGTTCGCGGTTCAAGTGCTGCGCCTTCCCGGCCACCGAGTAAGTCTCCGGCGCCTCCAGCGCCGTCGTCAATTCGTTCTGCTGCGCCTCCAGTTTCGCCACCGTCTCCTCCAGTTTTCCCACCTCGATCCGCAGCTTCTTCACCCGCGCCGCCTGCGCCTTCAGCTCGTCCTTGTTCCGGCCGGCCTTCACGGCCCCCGCCATCGTCTGCGCCGGCCGCGCGTCCGTCAGCCCCGCCGTCAGCGCCGCCCGCTCGTTCACCGCCCGCGATTTCTCCAGATAATAATCATAGTCCCCCGCGTACGGCGTCAGCTTGCCCGCATGCACATGCAGCACGTTCTTCGCCAGCGCGCGGATGAAATACACGTCGTGGCTGATGAAGATGAACGTCCCCTCGTACTGCTTCAGCGCCATCACCAGCGCGTCAATCGACGCGATGTCCAGGTGCGTCGTCGGCTCGTCCATCAGCAAAAGATTCGGCGGCTGCACCAGCAGCCGCGCCAGCGCCAGCCGCGACTTCTCCCCGCCCGAAAGCACCGACACCTTCTTGAACACATCGTCCTTGCGGAACAAAAACGCCCCCAGGATCGCCCGCGCCTGCTGCTCCGTCAATCCGTTCTCCACCGTCCGCAACTCCATCACGTTGTCGTAGGCCGTCGCGTTCAACTGCAAAGTCTCCGCGCGATTCTGCGCGAAATACCCCGGCACGACGTTGCTCCCCAGCTCCCGCGTCCCGCCGCGGATGGGCACCACCCCCGCCAGAATCTTCAGCAGCGTGGACTTCCCCGCCCCGTTCGGCCCCACCAGCACGATCTTCTGCCCGCGCTCCGCCGTGAAGTTCAAGTCCCGGTACACCACATGGTCCCCGTAAGCCTGCTCCACATGCTCCAGTTCCACCACCTTCAACCCCGAGCGCGGCGGCTGCGGAAACTTGAAATGGATCCGCTTCAGTTCGTCCTCCGGCTCGTCCACCGCCACCTCCTGCAAACGCTCGATCTGCTTCTCCTTCGATTTCGCCCGCGATGCCATCGAAGCCTTCGCCCCGAACCGGTCCACAAACTTCTGCAAATGCGCGATCTGCCGCTGCTGGTTCTTGAACGCCGAAAGCTGCTGCTGCTTGCGCGCCTCTTTTTCCACCAGATAATCGTCGTAATTCCCCGTGTACCGGTTCAACGCCCCCCCGCGCAGCTCCAGCATCCCCGTGCACAACGCATTTAAAAACGCCCGGTCGTGCGAAATCACCACCAGCCCGCCCGGATACCGCGTCAAATAATCCTGGAACCACAGCAGCGCCTCCAAGTCCAGATGGTTCGTCGGCTCGTCCAGTAATAGCAGCGCCGGCTCGCTCACCAGCAGCCGCGCGATGTGCGCCCGCATCACCCACCCGCCCGAAAAAGTCTTCGCCGCCCGCTCGAAATCCGCCTCCCGAAACCCCAGCCCCGCCAGGATCTTCTTCGCCCGCGGCTCCAGGCTGTAGTCCACGTCGTAATCGTCGTCCGATTCCGGCGCCAGCTTCTTCCCGCTCGTCGCAATCTGCAAAATGCTCTCCTCCCCCGCCGGCGCGCTCTCCTGCGGCAGAAACCCGAAATCCGCCCCCCGCTCCCACTCGATCGTCCCCTCGTCCGGCGCCTCCCGCCCCAGAATCAAATTGAACAGCGTGGACTTCCCCGCCCCGTTCGGCCCCACCAACCCATACCGGTCCGTCCGCGCGATGAACAGCGAAACCTCGCTGAACAGCGTGCGCCCCCCATAACCCTTCGAGATGTCGGCCAGCGTTAACATGATGAGACAAACCGCACAGCAAACCGCCCCAACGCCCCCGCGTCAACGCCGCAGAAAGAATTATCGCGCCCGTCCTTCCCCATTCGTCATTCGAATTTCTCCTTCGAGTTTTCTTTCTGCGCCCGTTGCGCCGTGGCGTGACTCCTTTTCCCTTTTCCATCTTCCATTTTCCATCCTTCACCCCCTCACGTCTCCACCGCATACCGGATCGCCGCCACGATCTCCTCCGGCTCGAACTGCCGCAAATTCCGCTTCGCAAACCCCGGCCTTGATTCCAGCAGCCGCCGTTTCAACGGCTTCTCCAGCACCCACGACCGCTCCCCCAGCGGCGTCCACCGCCGCGCCGAGTTCACCTGGTCCGGCTCCAGCATCAGCGTCACCGTCCGCGCCCCCATCGCCGCCGCCAGGTGCGCCGGCCCGCTGTCCCGTCCAAATACCACCACCGCCTCCCGCAGCAGCCACGCCGCCTCCGCCAAGTCCGTCTGTCCGCAAAAATTGAACACCCACGGCCCCCACCGCCCCGCCCCCGCGATGATCTCCGCCACCTGCGCATCATCGTGATCCGCCCCAATCAGCACCACGTAGCACCTCCGCTCCTCCACCAGCCACCGCGCCGCCGCCGCGAAAAACTCCGGCGTCACCCGCGGCTTCTTCTCGTGCGCCCCCACATGCAGCACCGCATACCGGTGCGCCGCCAAAGTCCCCGGCAGCTTCTGCTCCAGCCGCTCCCTCGCCTCCGGATCCGGCGTCACCTTCGGCTCCAGCTTGCGCGGCGCCGGCACCCCGATCAGCTCCAGCAGCTCGAAATTATAAAACGCCTCGTGCTTCAACCCTTCCTTCTTCGTGTACGGCAGCGACTCCGTCAGCCACTTGTCCCCGTGCCGCCGGTACCCGATCCGCCGCGGAATCTCCGCCGCCGCTGCCGCCCACTCCACTTCCGGATCCGGCTGCAAATGCACCAGGCAGTCCGCCCGCAGCTTTCGCAACTGCGCCGCCAGCGTCTCCATCCGCTTCGCCGCGTCCGCCACCAGTGGCAGCCCCGCGAAACCCGTCAGCGCCGGATGCTCCTTGAACAACACCCCCATCCCCGCCTGCGCCAGCAAATACAACTCCACCCCCGGCAGCGCCCGCTTCACCGGCTCCAAACACGAACTCGTGATCACCACGTCCCCCATCCGGTCCGGACGCGACAACACCACCCGCCTCGGAACGGATTCTGCGCTCACGGTATAAATCGCATCGGCCTTGGTGTTGAAAACATCACGAGCAGGGTCTTTACCTTATCACACCCCACCCACCCCTTCAAGGGCATTGCTCCCCACCCCAATAACGCCCGTTGCGCTTTCCAACCCTACGCGACGCCCGCTTTTGCGTATTCCTTCGTTTATCATTTCGCGTTTATCGTTTATCCTTCTTCCTTCCGCGCCTTCTCTGTCCTTTTTGAATTTTGAATTCCAAATTTTGAATTTCTTCCGCCCATGCCCCACCGCCCTCCCCGCTCCGATCCCCACGCCCAGCCGCTCGAAGGGACCCTCGACCTACACACCTTTCGCCCCACCGACGCCGGCGAGGTCCTCGATGCCTTCCTCGAAGAATCCCGCGCCCGCGCCTGGCGCGAAGTCCGCATCGTCCACGGCAAAGGCACCGGCACCCTCCGCGAACTCGTTCACGCCCGCCTCCGCCGCTCCCCGCATGTCGTCGCCTTCCGCCTCGGCAATGAAACCTCCGGCTCCTGGGG
>JBEKZN010000212.1:0-4084 GCA_049509815.1 Opitutales bacterium | reverse complement strand
CCTGCCCGGCCTGCGCCTTCACCTACCTCGAAAACCCACCCGCCTACGCCGCGCTTGAGGAAGACTTCGCCTGGGAAAAAACCTCCGCCACCGAAGAAGCCCGCCGCGTCGCCGCCCGTCCGCTCGCCAAGCGTCTCAGCCACGCCTTCCGCCATTTTCGCCAAAAAGTCCTCAAGCGCGACAAGCTCTTCACCCTCCTGCGCCGCCACCTTCCCCGCGGCCGCGTGCTCGACATCGGCTGCGGCGGCGGTGGTGTCCTGGCCCGCCTGCCCGATTGCTACGAACCCCACGGCGTGGAAATCTCCCGCGCCCTCGCTGCGCGTGCGGACGCTCTCGTCCGCCCGCGCGGCGGCCACGTCGTGCAAGCCAGCGCCGTTGATGGCGTCGCCGCCTTTTCTCCCGACGTGCTCGACGGCGCACTCCTGAGCGCCTTCCTCGAGCACGAAGCGCAGCCCGCCCTGCTCCTGCGCAACCTCCACCGTGCCCTGCGCCCCGGCGCCCCCGTCATCATCAAAGTCCCCAACTTCGCCAGCCTCAACCGCCGCGTGCGCGGCGCCCAATGGTGCGGCTTTCGCTTCCCCGACCACGTCAACTACTTCACCCCGCGCACCCTCGCCCACCTCGCCCGCGATTGCGGCTTCCGCGTCGCCCAATGCAACTTCGCCGACCGCTGGCCCCTTTCCGACAACCTCTGGATGGTCCTCGCCAAACCGGCCGCAACCTCACCCGCATCGTGAAACCGCCCGCCGTCATCCACTGTCTCGGCGACAGCCACGTCTGCTTCTTTTCCGGCCAGGACCGCATCTTCCAGGCCGGCCTGCCCGCGCAAAACATCCTGCCCTTTTTCCGCGCCTGGCACCTCGGCCCCGCCCTCGCCTACAATCTCGCCAAAACCGGCTCCACCTCCGGTGGCCGCGAAAAACTCTTCGCCGCCCTGTGCGACCATGTCCCGCCTGGTGCCCGCGTTCTCCTCGGCTTTGGCGAAATCGATTGCCGCGCCCACCTCCTCAAGCACGCCGAACAAAGCGCCCGTCCGCTCAACGAAATCGCCGGCGAATGCGCCGGTCGCTACTTCCAGGTCATCGAGGAAGTCCGCGCCCTCGGCTTCAGTCTTATTATCTACAATGCCCCGCCGTCTTGCCGCCGGCCCAACAAAAGCGAATACCCCAGTCACGGCACCGGCCGCGAACGCAACCACGTCACCCGCTTGTTTAATACCGCGCTCGCTGCCCGCTGCTCCGCTGCCGGGCTGCCCTTTCTGCGCAATTTCGACGACCTCGTCCCTCCCGATGGCCTCTCGCGCGAGTATTACTTCATGGACCACATTCACCTCGCCCAGCGCGCCATGCACGTCACCCTCCGCCGCCTCGCTGAACTCTTTCCGGACGAAGACTTTGCCCCACCCCTCGCCTGGCGCCGCGCCGTCTTCTGGTCCCGCCTCCTGCCCTTTCGCAAAGTCCGCTTTCCCAGCGAATCTCCACCGGTAATCTGATCGACGCCCACGCCGATTTCATTCCCCTGCGCCATTTTCTCCAAGTTCCCCGCGCTCCACCCCCTGCAATTTAAGGTTTATCCACGCCGCCACTTCCAATTATGATTTGGCTGGCATGAGCTATCTCCGGCGCAAACTTTCCAATCTCGGCGAATACGCCCACCCGGCCCACGTTAAGGCCCTCCTGCGCGGTGTCTCCGCGGAGGAACGCCGCGCTCTGCGCCGCAGCCTGCGCCCGCAACCCCTCCCGCACGAGGGCAAGCAAAGCGTCCTCCGCGAATACCACCAATTCTACCGTCCGCGTGTCTTCATCGAAACCGGCACCTTCCGCGGCGACATGGTCCACGCCCTTCTCGCTGAATTTGCCATCCTCCACACCATCGAGCTCGCCGCCGACCTCGCCGAAGCCGCCCGCGCCCGCTTCCGCGACCACGGCCACGTCAACGTCCACCACGGCGACAGCGCCGCCGTCCTGCCCAAGCTGCTCTCCCAAATCCACGAGCCCTGCCTCTTCTGGCTTGACGGCCATTCCTCCGGCCACGACACCGCCAAGGGCCGCGTCAACACCCCCATCCTCGCCGAGCTCACCGTCATCCGCCACCATGCCGTCGCCGGCCACGTCATCCTCATCGACGACGCCCGCGAGTTCGGCCGCGGCAAACACTACCCCAGCCTGCGCCGCGTGCGCCACGCCATCGGCCCGCGCTATTCCGGTTTTGAAATCAAGGACGACATCATCCGCATCACCCCCTGATTCGTTGCCGCTGCCCGATCAATCCCCGTGAAACGTCTTTTTCCCTACCTCAAGTTTTTGCGGTTTCACAAACTGCAAATCTTTCTGGCGATCTTTTGCGGGCTCGTGGCGGGCCTCGCCACCGGTGTGGGCATTCCCCTGCTCTTCAAGGTCATCCTTCCCCTCGCCTTGGATCCGGCGCATCATCTCTCCAACGTCGAACTTATTCTCGTTTGCTCGCTGCCATTCCTGGTCTTCGCCGTGCGCGGCGTGGCCGGTTTCGGCCAGCAATACTTCACCGGCTTCTGCGGCCAGAAAATCCTCGAGCGACTGCGCGTGATGATTTTCGACAAGCTCCAGCACCTCCACCTCCCCTACTTTCATAATCACCCGCCCGGCGATCTCGTTTCCCGGGCGATGGCCGACAGCACCTCCCTCCAGGTCAGCATGATGGAATTCGCCGTCAACGGCGTGCGCCAGCCATTCACCTTGATCGGCGCGGTGTCCGTCATCATCGCGATGTGCCTTCGCTCGCACCATCTTGCCTTTCTCGCCATCTTCATTCTCCTCATCCCGGCGGTGTCCGTTCCCATTCGCCGCCTCGGCAAGCGACTCCGCAGCCGGGCCGGCCTCCTCCAGCGCGATGTCGGCGCGCTCACCCAGCGCCTCACCCAAAACCTCGCCGGCACCAAGGAAATCCGCTCCTTCTGCCTCGAGCCCACCGAACTCGCCCGTTTCGATCAGGCCGCCCGCGAAACCTCCCGCAGCTTCCTCAAAGTCACCAAATACTTCATCGTCGTCTCCCCGGTCATCGAAGTCATCGCCGCCGTCGGCATCGGATTCGCCCTCGCCTACGCTCACCTGGCCTCCATCCCCTGGTCCAATCTCGTCGTCCTTGGCGCCACCTTTTACCTTTGCTACGACCCCGTCAAACGCCTCGGCGACCTCAACTCCAAGATCCAGCAGGGTCTCGCCGCCCTCGACCGCATCGAGGCCCTCATCAACGAACCCGTTACCATCACCGACCCGCCCAATCCTGTCGCCATCGGCCGCCTCCATGGCCGCATCGTCTTTGAAAACGTCTCCTTCGCCTATGCCAATGAAGATGTCCTGCGCGACGTCAACCTCACCCTCGAACCGGGCGAAACCTACGCCATCGTCGGCCCCAGCGGCGCCGGCAAAACCACCTTCGTCAACCTCCTTCCGCGCTTCTTCGACGCCACCGCCGGCCGCCTCACCATTGACGGCTTCGACGTCCGCGATCTCCGCCTTGCCGACCTCCGCCGCAACATCGGCCTCGTCTCCCAGGACCCCGTGATGTTTTCCGACACCGTTTACCAAAACATCCTTCTCGGTAAAATCGGCGCCTCCCGCGACGAGGTGGCCGCCGCCGCCCGCAAGGCCCACGCCCACGAATTCATCGAGGAACTCGAAAAAGGCTACGACACCGTCCTCGGCCCGTCCGGCTCCGGCCTCTCCGGCGGCCAGAAGCAACGCATCGCCATCGCCCGCGCCTTCCTCAAGGACGCCCCTATCCTCATCCTCGACGAAGCCACTTCCGCCCTCGACACCCAGAGCGAGCGCATGATCCAGCTCGCCCTCGAACAACTCATGGCTGGCCGCACCGTCCTCATCGTCGCCCACCGCTTCAGCTCCATCAAGCACGCCCGCCACATCCTCGTCTTCGAGCGCGGCGAAATCGTCGAGCAGGGCTCGCATGAGGAACTCGCCCGGCGCGGCGGCGTGTACGCCGGCCTCTATGACGCCCCCGGGCGCTAGGCCGCATGTTGTTCAACACGTACGAGTTCATCCTCCTGTTCCTGCCAGTCGCGCTGGCCGGCTGGTTTCTCTGCGGAAAA
>JBEKZN010000211.1:0-4093 GCA_049509815.1 Opitutales bacterium | reverse complement strand
ATCGGGCCCGACGAATACGTCGAGGCCACGCCCAAAAACCTCCGCCTCCGCAAAAAGGTTCTCGGCTTCGAAGCCCGCAAACGCGCCGACCGGCAAACCGCCGGCGCGGCGTAAGCTCGCTCCCTATGGGTGCGGTTTCTTGCCCTCCGCCAGCATCGCCACGAATTTCTCGATTCGCGCCTTCCGCGTCTCCGCTTTTTTCGCGGTGTGGATTCTGAACAGCACCGCAAACCGGTTTTGGCTGTCCAGCGTCGCGAAAAACTTCCGCGCCACGCGGTTTTTGGCGAGCGCTTTCCGCAAGTCCGCCGGCACCTCCGCGCGGCTCTGCGCCGGGTAGGCCGCCGCCCACCGGCCATCCGCCTTCGCCTGCTTCACCGCGGCCAGCCCCGGCGCCCGCATTCGCCCCGCTTCGATCAGCTTCTCCACTTTCGCGCAATTGATCTGCGACCAGATGCTCTTTGGCCGGCGCGGCGTGAACCGCACTAGATAAAACGCGGCGTCGTGCCTCTTCACCTGGCCGTCAATCCACCCGTGGCACAGCGCCACCTCAATCGCCTCCGGTTGCGAGACACTCGCCACACCCGCGCCCTTTTTCGCAATTTTCAGCCACACCCCCGGCGCCGTGGCATGGCTCATCCCCAGCCAGTCTTCCCACGTCTTTGCATTCGCGCACAGCAGCAACTCCAGCTCACTCATCGCGTCAATTCAATGGCCGCCGCCTTCCTTGATCGAGTCTTAATCTTTTGTCCATGGCGTCACTGCGCCTTCTTCTTCGGCACCTGCGGCAGAAACGCCGTCAACAGCCCGATCAGCGGCAAATACGAGCACACCTTGAACACATACTCGATGCTCGTGTGGTCTGCCAAAATCCCGAGCAGCGCCGACCCCAGCCCGCCCATCCCGAACGCCAGTCCGAAAAATAATCCCGACACCAGCCCCACCCGGTGCGGCATCAACTCCTGCGCGTACACCAAAATCGCCGAAAACGCCGACGACAGCACCACCCCGATCACCACGCTCAGCATCGCGCACCAATACAGGTTCGCGTACGGCAGCAGCAGCGTGAATGGCGTCACGCCCAGAATCGAAACCCAGATCACGTACTTGCGCCCGATCCGGTCACCCACCGGCCCCCCGATGATCGTCCCCGCCGCCGTTGACCCCATGAACAAAAACAGAAAAATCTGCGCGTGCGGCAGCGTCACCTGAAACCGGTCGATCAGGTAAAACGTGTAGTAACTGCTCATGCACGCCAGATAGAAATATTTCGAAAAAATCAGCGCGATCAGGATGCTCACCGCCATGATCACCCGCCCTGGCGGGTGCGTCGGGTGCGCCTCGCGTCCGTGCTTCGCCTCATGTGCCCGCAACTGTGCCAGATGCTCGCGGTACCAGTGGCCCACATGCCGCAGCAGCCACATCCCCAGCAGCGGAATCACCGCAAACCACGCGAGCCGCGACTGCGGCCCGTGCGCCACAAACAGCGCCGCCAGCAGCGGCCCGAACGCGCTCCCCGCGTTCCCGCCCACCTGGAATAGCGACTGCGCGAACCCATGCTTCCCGCCCGACGCCATCCGTGCCACCCGCGACGACTCCGGATGAAACACCGACGACCCCATCCCGATCAGCGCCGCCGCGATCAGGATCAGCTCAAACGTCCCCGCCGCGCTCAACAACACCACCCCCGCCAGCGTCAACCCCATCCCGCCCACCAGTGAAAACGGCTGCGGATGCCGGTCAGTATAAATGCCCACCAGCGGCTGCAGCAGCGACGCCGTCAGTTGAAACGCCAGCGTGATCAGCCCGATCTGCGCGAAGCTCAGCGAGAGCGAATCCTTCAGCAGCGGATAAATCGCCGGCAGCACCGCCTGGATGGTGTCGTTGAACAAATGCCCGCAACTGATCGCAAACAGCACCGCCAGCGCCGTGCGCGATTCGCGCACGGCGGGCGGAAGCGGCGGGGCGCCCGTGACAGTCTTCATCGGAATGCGCCCAGTGAACGCGTTTTCAATCCCGGCGCAAGCGCGCCGCGCCTCCTATAAGCAGACGCCATCGGCCCGTTAAGTTGCGCGCCCCGGCCAGTGCTTGAATTCAAACAAGTCCCCGCGCCGGTCCAGCCGCGGCGTCACCGAACCGTCCTGCCGCGTGCGGTGCAGGTCGGCGATGTCCAAATCCGCCACCAGCAGCGTCTCCACATTCGGGTCCGCCTCCGCCAGAATCCCGTCGCGCGGAAACTCAAAATCCGACGGCGTGAAAATCGCCGCCTGCCCGTAATGGATGTCCATCGCCGGCACGCCCGGCTGGTTGCCCACCAGCCCCGCCGCCGCCACGTACACCTGGTTCTCCACCGCGCGCGCCTGCGCGCAGTAGCGCACCCGCAGGTACGCCTGCCGCGTGTCCGTGCAGTACGGCACGAAAATAATCTCCGCGCCCTCGTCCGCCAGGTGCCGCGCCGCCTCGGGAAACTCCACGTCGTAGCAGATCAAAATCCCCACCTTCGCCTTTGGCGTCACGAACGCGTGCAAAAAGTCCCCGCCCGCCACGCCCCAGTGCTTCTTTTCCGACGGCGTGATGTGCAGCTTGCGCTGCTCCGCGAGCGTGCCGTCCGGCCGGCCCAGCAGCGACGTGTTGTAAAGCTTGCCGCCTTCCGCCAGCGGGTGGCTGCCCGCCACCACATGCAGCTTGTGCTTGCGCGCCAGCCGTCCCGTCAATTCCAGCAGCGACGGCGTGAACTGCTCCAGCTCCCGCAACTCCGCCGGACCGTCCGGCTTCTCCAGAGAGGACAATAATTGCACCGCGAAAAACTCCGGAAAAACCACGAAGTCGCTCTCGTACGCCGCCGCCGTCGCCGTGAAATACTCCATCCGCTCCGCGAACTCCGCAAAGTCCCGCACCCGCCGCGCCTGAAACTGCACGCACGCCACCCGCACCTTGCTCCCCGGCCCATTCTGGGCCGCCTGATTTTCGCTCGGCATTCCACAATTATGTCTGATTTCGCTGTCGGGAGAAGGCTGAAAAACATCCCGTCTCCCAATCACCGTTCCCCGCTCCCACCCGTCGCGCTCTCTTACGTTTTTGCCGTCGTCGCCGGCGCCGTGCCCGCATCCCAATACACCGTGTACCGCTGGTCGTTGACCTGATACAGCGGCACCAGCGTCAACTCCTGCGCCTGCAGCCCCGCCGTTTTGAACTCCAGCGGCTTGGCGCCCGTCGGCTTCAGCCAGTCCTCGACCGGCTTGCCATTCACCGCCGCCAGCGACGGCACCGCCGGGTCCACCCCCTTCACGTATTGGAGCTGATCCTTCGCGTACACAATCGGCGCGGGCATTCCGTCTTTCCCCAGCAGTGCCGCCAGCACCACTGGTCCATACAACACCGCCACCTTGCTCGGATCATCCAGCATTGGCTCCAGATGCAGGCTCATCGGCATTTGCACGCCAATCACATCGCCGCTTTCCCAAGTGCGCTCGACCACCACATAACTCGACGGCTGGCTCGACGACGCCACCGGCTCGCCGTTCACGCTCACCTTCAACCCCTGCGTCGCCCACCAGGGATGCCGGATGTAGATGCCCGCGGCCACCGGTTCCGCGACGTTCAGCGTCAGGCGGCTCGCGCCTTCCTCGGGATATTTCGCCTCCTGCCGCACTGTGATCCCCTTGTCCTGCCAGTTCAGCACCGAGGGGATGAACAGGTTTACGTACAAATCCTTCGCGTCGTGAAAATAAATGCCCTCGCCGTACTTCGCATGGTTTTCCATGCCCGTGCCCACGCAGCACCAGAACGAATCCTCCGGCGTGCTGTACGTCTTGAAATGCCCCGCCTTCAGCGACACAAAATACGTCATCATGCCGGTCGCCGGATCCTGCGACGCCAAAATGTGGTTGTACAACGCCCGCTCGTAAAAATCCGCGTAGCCCGCCAGCGGCTGCCAGCAGAATAAATGCCGCGTCAGCTTCAGCATATTGTACGTGTTGCACGTCTCGCACGTCGTCGAGGTCACGTGCCGGCCCATGTCGCCGATCGCGTAGAAAAACTCGTGGTCGCCGTGCCCGCCGATGGCGTAGCTGCGCTTGCCCGTCACGTTGTTCCA
>JBEKZN010000210.1:0-4095 GCA_049509815.1 Opitutales bacterium | reverse complement strand
CCAGACGGCAGCACCGGCCGCGCCGGCGCCGGCGCCGGCCCGTCCCGTGCGTGAATCCCTGATCAAAGACAATTTGTCGGAGTTCACGGTCGTGATCGAATACATCAACTTGATCGTGCCGAAGCCGGCGGGGGCGACCTCGCCTTGATCGGCCCGACTGCGCCACTTTTCCCAAACCTTTAACCCCTTCCGCGCCGAAACCTGCGTTTGTTGCCCATCCTCGGCATGAAAAATTATTACGACAAAGTCCTTTTCGTTCTCGCGCTCCTGTTGCTGGGGCTCGGGGTGGCTTACTTCTTTCTCAAGGGCGGGCTGCCTTCGGGAGCGGCGCCGGCGCTGACGCAATTGCCGCCGGCGGGCGGGGCTTATACGCCGGTGCCGACGACGAACATCACGAGCGAAACGGTGGAGTGGGACGAGACGCCGGACCAGTACCCGGTGGACGGGAAGGCGGACTGGGACGCGGCGGTGATGAAGGAATTGAATTTGACCGACCCCACGAAAATTCCGCTGGAGCGGCAGTACCCGGCCTCGGATCTGTGGTATTACGGGGTGTTTACGCCGCCGAAGATTTGGTGGGACCCGGCGGCCGGCTGGACGGCGGAATCGCCGAAGGCGCCGAAGCCACCGCCCCCGCCGTTTGCGATGCACTTGGAGGGGTTGGAGAACCGGTTGTACCGCATCCAGTTCCAGGGTTATATTGGCTCGGCGACCAATCCGCTGTTGCAGATGGCGGACACGGAGAACAACACGTTCTTCAACACCAAGGTGGGCCAGGACAATCCGGAGGAAGCGGTGAAGGTGACGAGTTTCAAGGAGCAGTTGCTGCAGCAATCGGATGGCACGTTGCACCGGGTGGGGATCATCACGATTGTGGATGAGCGCGCGAACCAGACGCTGACGCTGACCTCGGGCGTGCCGTTGACTTTGCCGAACGATCAGTACTTCCTGCTGGAGACGGACGACCCCCTGCCCTCCCAGCGGTGGGAGGTCACAAAAGTGGGGGAAACGCTTGACGTCGGCAACGCTACCTTCAAGATCACGGGGCTTGACCTTAAGGCCCCTTCTGCAACGGTTGAGAAGGATCAGCCGAATGAGGATACCCTTACGCAAACCCTAACCCCCACGCCGACCACGACGTCCGCGCCTGCGCCGGACTCGACCACCCCGCCCGCCACGCCAGACTCCACCGGGAGCGCTCCTGCCGCGCCCACTGGTTCGATGTGAACAAGAATTTCAAACCACCGTTTCCATCCTCTTCACGCCACTACTACCGCCCAACCTACCCTATGAACACGCTTAGGAAATCCCGCGGCCCCGCCGCCCTGGCCCTGGCTCTCGCCACCGGCTTGATGGCCACCCTGTTATTGACCCCCGCGCTGCGCGCGCAGAGCTCCGACACGCAGGAGAAGATGTCGCTCATGGTGGGCGCCATCCAGGCGCGCGACGACGGCAACCTGGCCCAGGCCAAGGACTACCTGCAGCGGCTGTTGGTTTTGGCCCCGGATGATCCCAATGCGACGCAGATGCTCGCAGCGGTGAACGCGCAACTGGCCCAGCAAGGTTCGGGCACGGCGGCGACACCCACGCCGTCGGCGACGGTGGCGGCGGATGCTTCCACTTCCAGCACCACGGCGTCTGCCGCTGGCACGGCCACACCGGCAGCCGCGCCCGCTGACGCATCGGCTGCGACAACTCCGGCGGCTTCGGCTCCGGCAGCCGCACCCGCTCCGGCGGCGGCTCCGACTCCGGCGGCAGCGCCTGCTCCGGCGGCTCCGGCGGGTCCCGATTTGAGCGCGACTCAGCAGGCGTTGAAGGCGCAGTTGTCGAAGCAGTCGGCGGACATTGCGGCGGCGCAGCAGACGATCGGCCAGGCGCAGCAGGCGGCCGCGGCGGGCCAGTATGACCAGGCGCGTCAGACGTTGACGCAGTTGCAGACGCAGTTGCCGGCGGGTATCGCCTATGACCCGGTGCGGGATCAGGTGACGCAGGCGCTGGGCGGAGTGATCATGCAGCAGGCGCAGGATGCGTACAGCAACCAGAAGGGCGCCGCGGCGCAGGACTATCTCAACCAATACGTGGCGGTGATGGGCAACGACTCGGCGGCGCAGTCCATGCAGGCGAAGTTGAACGCGGCGTCGAAGAATCCGTACCAGCAGGACATTGACGCGATCAGCCCGGGCTTTGAGAAGCAGCAGGATGAAATCAACAAGCTGCTGGTGCAGGGCCGGGCGCAATACCTGTACGGCGATTATGATTCGGCGCTGGCGACCTTTGGCAAGGTGATCACGGAGGATCCGGACAACATGGAGGCCAAGGGCATGATGAGCCAGATTTACAAGATGCAGTACCAGGCCGGGTACATCAACCGGGTGAACACGCGCGAGCAGATGCTGAACGACGTGGAGAACGACTGGGTGCGTCCGGAGGTGTATCAGGGGGGAAGCAACAACACGATCGAGGCGGGGACCAATCCGGTGACGGAGAAAATGCGCGAGATCGTGATCCCGCAAGTGAGTTTCTCGGACGTGCCGTTGAGCCGGGTGGTGGAAACGCTTTCGGAACTTTCGACCCAGTACGACAAGGACGGCAAGGGCGTGAACATGGTGCTGGTCACCAACGGGGCTCCGCCGGACAAGGTGGATCCGGTGGTCAACCTGACCTTGCGCGATCAGACCCTGGAAAGCATCGTGAACAACATTTGCAAGGTTTCCAGTTACACCTCCGAGGTTGAGGGCGGCGTGGTGACGCTGCGTTATTCCACGGGCGGTGGCGCGACGGAGATGGAAACGCGGGACTTCCCCATGCCGCAGGCGACGCTGACCCGTTTGACGGGTTATCACGGCGAGGGTGGGGGCACCGACACCGGCGGCGGGACCACGGATCCGTTTGCGGCTTCGAACACGACCGGGGGCGATAACAGCGGCGGCGGCGACAATGGCGGCGGCGGCGGCACCGGCAGCCAGGTCACGGACGACCTGAAGAACTTCTTCATGAACGCCGGCGTGGACTTTCCGGACGGAGCGCGTCTGGCCTATGACGGCAACAAGATCTGGGTGACGAACAAGGCGAGCAACCTGGACCGCCTGGCCAACCTGCTGCAGCGCTACAGCGAAATCAAGCAGGTGGAGATCGAGACGCGCTTCATCGACGTGCAGCAGGGCGTGTTGCAGGAACTGGGCTTCCAGTGGAGCGTGACGAATCCGCAGCACCCGAACAACTTCATTGGCACGGGGACGGGGACGAGCAACCTGCGCCTGTTGGGCGATGCGTTCCCGTCGGGCAGCGCGGGCGCGCAGCCGACCACGATCACGCAGGGCACGATCGATCCGGTGACGGGCCTGCTGGTTGTCGGCAACACCACGAACATTCCACAGGCGATTCCGAGCCTGCCGGGCGGCATCAATGTCGGCGCGGGCGCGACCTCGGTGTTCAGCGGCGTGCTGGGCGTGTTGAACGGGTACAGCGTGCAAACGGTGATCAACGCCCTCGAGCAGACCGACGGGGCGGACTTGATGAGCGCGCCGAAGGTGACGGTGCTTTCGCAAAAGACGGCGGAGATCACGGTCGCGCAGCAATTGCGCTACCCGACGGAATTTTCGAACACGCAGTCGCAAGTGGGCAACAGCGGCGGCAGCATCAACGGCGGCGGCGCCGGTGTGACCATCACGGCGGGCACGCCCTCGAGCTTCGAGGTCGAGGAGGTCGGCGTGGTGATGGAAGTGACGCCGACGGTGGAAGACGACGACTCGATCTCGCTGCGGCTGGAGCCGCGCGTAACGGAGTTTGAGGGTTTCATCGAATACGGCGGCACCTCGGTCGCCATTTCCAGCGGCACGACGGTGACGGTGCCGTCCGGGTTCATCCAGCCGGTGTTCGACGTGCGCCAGGTGCGCACGGAAGTGACGATCTTTGACGGGGCCACGGTGGTGCTCGGCGGCTTGACCCGCGAGCAGGTGGAGACGGTGCACGACAGCGTGCCGGTGCTGGGTGACATTCCGCTGTTCGGCAAGCTGTTCCAGTCGAAGGGCGAGACGAGCCAGAAGCGCAACCTGATGATTTTCGTGACGGCCAACCTGATTTCGCCCGGTGGTT
>JBEKZN010000021.1:0-10752 GCA_049509815.1 Opitutales bacterium | reverse complement strand
TATCGTCGGTGACAATCACCTCGTATTGCGCGGCGGGAAAGGTTTGCGCGCCAGGAGCGAGACGCGCGAGGCATTCAGCGAGCGCGGCTGGGCGCGCGCAGGCGGGCACAACCACGGAAAAGGCAAGAGGCGAAGCGTTCACGATGGTCGCGAAGGAGGCATCTGTTCGCCCCAGCGCCAATAAAGGGAGACCAGGCGGCGGGCGTTCCAATAGCGCGGCACGAAGCGCCGGGGGTCGTGCAGGCAGCGGGCCAGCCAGCCGAGGCGCGCGCGGTCGGCCCAGTCGGGGATGCGCGCCTGCTCACCGGTCAAAAAGGCGATGGCCGCGCCGGTGCAGAGGATGGCGGGGCGGTAGTCGAGGCGGGACTTGAGCCAGGCGCCGAGTTTTTCCTGCGGCCCGCTGCCGACGCCGAGAAAAATGAAGCGCGGACGGCGCGCACGCACCAAGGCCAGGAGGGCTTCGTCGGTGACCACATCGGGAGCGTAGAGGGGCGCGACATACCAGGCTGCGGGCGGGGAGTGATGGCCGAGGTTCTGCGCCAGCCAGGCGCGAGTGCGTTCGACCGAGGGTGCGGTGGGCGCGACCCACAGGCTGGCGGCGGGATCGGCGAGTTCGGGCAGTTGGAGAAATTGGGGCAAAAACTTGTAGCCGGAAATGCGGGTCAGTTTTTGGCCGTGGCGCAACTCCCAGAGCCAGGCGAGCAGGCCACTGTCGAGCAGGCGGACGTCGGCCGCGGCCACCGCCGCGCGGTAAACCGGATCGTCGGGCAGGCCGGCGAGACCGGGACCGGAAGGGGCCATGAGCAGGCCACCGCCGCGCACAGCTTCGACGGAAGCCTCCACGGAGCCCTGGAAAAAATCGAGACCGAGAATGCGAACGGTGGAGGTCACGCGGCAGGAGAGATTTGGGCGGGCGCGGTGTTTTCCTTGAGCCAGGGATGGCGGGGGGCCCAGCCGAGCAAGAAGTGGGGCAGGAGCAGAGAAACCAAGGCGGAGGGCCAGTCATGCTCGGCAAGATCTTTCGGAACCATCACTCGCAGGGCGGTGCGCAGGTTTTGCGGGTAGTCGCGCCAAGTCCAGCCGCGCCCGCGCGGTTCGTACCAGCGCGCATAGCGGGCGAGGACTTGGAGGAGGGTGTTGTCCACGATGCATTCGGCCACCATGTCGTGATCGCACCAGAGTTCCCAGCCGGTGGCACGCAGGCGCTGGCCGGCGTCGTCGTCTTCATGGGCGGGCAGATCGGCGCGGTAATTGCCGACGCTCAGCACAGCGGAGCGGCGCACCATCGTGGCCCAGGTGGCGTGGGGCGCGACCTTGACCAGCGGGCCGGGACGCCCAAGAAACAAGTGGCGGCCGCGCCAGCGGTGGGCGACGGTGCGCGGCACTGGCTGGGTCAAACGGCCCAGCACGGCGGCGAGACGCGGAGCGGAGGAAAAATGAGCGAGACTGCGTGCGGCAAAGTCGGGCGCGAGACGGTTGGTGGCGTCGCAGCAGAGCACAAATTCGTGATGGGCTTCAGCCAAAGCGCGGGCGCGGGCGGCGCCGCGGCCGAGGTTGGCGGACTGGCGCAAAACGGTGGCGCCCGCGGCAGCGGCGACTTGCGCGGAGTTGTCGGTCGAGCCGTCGTCAATGACCAGCAACTCAGCCGGCGGGACGGACTGGGCGCGCAGGGAGGCGAGTGTTTGCGCGAGCGTGGCGGCCTGATTAAAGACCGGCACGTAGGCCGTGTAAGATGCGGTGCTCAAGGGGGCGGCGTCAGTCAAACTGGTGAACGCGAAAGTTGGCGAGTTGCAAGGGCTGGTCGTCCTGCAATTGAAAGCGCGGGACTTTGCCAAACCAACTGGCCCAGGCGCTGAACGTGCTGAAAGGCCCAAAAATCCAATCGCAGCGCGCGAGCGAATACAGATCGAGCACGGGATGGCCCGGGCCGAGGCGCGCCTTGAAGCCCGCGTAGGCGGCCAAATCCACCGGGGCGTCGCTGCAGAGGATAAAGCCGGTGGTTGGCCCGAGGGCGGCGGTCATTTCGGCCATGCGGGCCGCGTAGAATTCGTCCGGGCGGTAGTGAGGCTCGCCTTTTTCGTAATTGGGGCCGGCGCGGCGAAGGTGCACGCCGACGAGCGGCGATGGCCGGGGTTCGGCCGCCCACCATTCGTCGAGGCGCTTTTGCCAAGCCGGAGCGAGGCTGAAAAAAGCGCGCAGGTTATCCGCCTGGCGCTCCACGAGGGCGGGCACATGAATGTTCCAGGCATTGAGGATGATGGCGCGCCGGTCGCGGGCGATTTGCCGGAGCGGGGGAAAGTCGGTGCGGACTTCGAAATCGTCCGGCGCTTCGATGGTGAAAAGGAAGGGAGACAAGCGCGCGCGCCATTTTTTGCTGAAGAGCAGGCGGCAAAGGCGGTCTGTGCCGACGAGGCGAGTCATCGCTTCGGGAAAAAACTGCCGGCCGGGCGGAAACGCGGCCACGGAAGATGCGGCGGTGCCGGCGAAATACTGCGCGTAGCGGTCTAAGATCAGGTTGACCAGAACGCGGCCATGCTCGGCCGCGAGGGCGGCGGAATTGGCGAACGTGTGCAGGGTGTTGCACATGTGGCCGTAGTCGCGGACGATGAAAACGGGAGCGGGCACGGAATACTAAGGGGACGCGGGAGTGACCGCGGGGTCTGAGCGACGGGCCAGCAATTCGTCCGCGGCCTGCAGCACGGAGGCGGGAGTGATGGCGGCCATGCAGGCAAGATCGTGCGGGCATTCCGAGCCGGCATGGCCGGTGAGCCAGCAGCCGCTGCACGGCAACTCGGTGTAGAGGTTGCGATTGGCGGCGTAGCCGAGATTAGCGGGCGTGCGCGAGCCGCCGAAAATGATGACGGAAGGCACATCGAGGCCGTTGGCCGCGTGCATGAGGAAACTGTCGGGGCCGAGGTGAAGGGAGCATTCGGCGAGCACCGCCATGGATTCGCGCATCGTGAGGGCGCCGGCGAAGCGCGTGACATTCGGGAGTTCCGGCTCGCGGTTATCGCCGAGGTGCACGAGGGTGCCGTGCCGGGCCAGCTCGGGCAAGAGAGTGTTCCATTGGGCAAGCGGCCAGTTTTTCACCGGCTGCGCACTGAGGGTGTTGAAGGCGATGAAGGGCCGCCGCAATCCGGCCAGACGCGCGCGGGCGGCGGTGCGTTCCGCCTCGGTGAGAAAAACTCGCGCGCGGTATTCGAGCGGGCCGACGCCGAGCGAGGCGATGGTGGATGCAAGCACGTTGGTCGTACGGTCGCGGCGCTGCTGGAGGTCGAGGTACCAGAAATCGATCACCCAGCAGCCGGGAGGGCCGTTGAGCTCGGCCACGTGCGGGTCGTGGCGAAGCAGGTCGGGATTTTTGGTGATGACATTGAGCCGCAGCCGCGGATGGGTTTGCTTGAGGTGACGGCAAACGATGGCGGTGAGGAGGGTGTCGCCGGGGGTGCTGAAGAGATCGCGTACGGTCACGCGGGCGCCCCAGCGGCTGAGCCACGCGAGGTGCGACCGGCCCCAGCGGGAAAGGCGGGTGCGCAGGCTGAAGTCGAGGCGACCCCGCCAGCCGGGACGGGTCGGGCCAAGCTGGAGCCAGGTGGAGCGGGTGGCGGGCGTATCCATTCAACGAATACTGGGATTCGGGCAGGATGGGTCTTGCAGCACGGTGATGACGCGCTCGGCGAAGGCGTCCCAGGTCCAGCTGGCAAGGCGCGCCTGCAAGTCGGCGGGAAAGGGAGGAAACGGCGCTGCGCCCGTCAAAATGTCAGCGAGGGTGGCGGCGAGGGCGTTGGAATCGTCGGGGGGAAACCAACGAATCTGTTCGTGGGCCCGGTAAAGCATGGCTTGTTCCTCGAAAGTGGGAATCCGGCTGGCGACCACCGGACGTCCACGGCGCAAGGCCTCGCTCATGGGCAGGCCGAAGCCCTCGTAGCGGGACGGCAGCACAATCAAATTGGCGGCGGCAAAAAGCTGTTCGACATCAGACCAAGACCGCGAGCCGAGCGCGGTAACACGGTTGCGCAGGGGTTCGCGCCAGCGCAGGCAGGCTTGATGGGCGGCTTCGGTGGCGGCGTCGGCAAACGGCTGGTCGGCGAACATCAGGTCGGTGCCGTTGCCGGAGAGGTAGCAATGAAAAGGGATGCCGCGCGCAGTCACTTGGGTTAGGGCGGCAAGAAGCACCGCCTGATTTTTTCGCGGGGTAAACACTCCCGGGTAATAAAGCACCGGCTCGGGACGGCTCCAGGAGTTGCAGAGGCGGGTGGGAGGAGGGTTGGGCGGAGCGGGGGAAGGCTGGGCGATGACTTCCACGCGGGCGGCGGCTTCCGGAAGCAGTTTGAGCAAGTCCGTGCGCGTGAGCGTGGAGGCGGCCCGGATGCGGTCGGCGTGCCGGAGCCAGTCGCGAAAAACCTCGTCGATGGGCGAATGACCGCAGTTTGGATAATCAAGATCGTGAATCAGGCCCACCACGGGGATGCCCAACTTAGGGAAAAAGTGACGAAAAACGCTGATTTCCAGCAGATGGGTGATGCCCAAGCGGCGAACGAGATTGCGCAGGTGGCGGCGAGATACGGCGTTTTGCGCCCGCTCGCGCCAGGCCGGCGCCCAGTTTCGCGGCAGACGTCGCAGGACGGCAGCGGCGAGACCGCCGAGCGAATAGGTGGGCGGGAAGGTGTCGAGGGTTTCGAGGTTGCCCAAATTTGCGGACGCGGGCGCGAGCCGGCGGGGATGCAGGCGCGAGGGGCAGGCCCACCAGAGGTTCTCCACGCGAGCAGCCAGAGCCGGCAGCAGGAAACGCCGAAACGTGTCCACGCCGCCAATCGCCTGCCAGGCTTCGTCGAGCACGAGAAGACGCATGAAATAAGCCGGACGAGGGGACTAAAACCGCGAGGCAAGCAGATGGCCACTGGCGGCATCGGGCGCGATGCCGAACTCCCGGAGGCGGGGAAAGCCGCCGTCGCGCAGGCGGGTGCGCAGGCCCTCGACGCCGGCGGAGCCGAGGGAGTCGGCGTGCCATTCGAGCAGGACTTGCCGGGCCTGACTCCAGACGGACTCGTAGTGGGCGAGAAAATCCACCTCCGCGCCCTCGATGTCCACCTTGATCAAATCGTAGGGCGGGGGAAAACGCGCGAGCAACTGCGCGGCCGTCAGAATCGGCACGGAAACGGGATGGCCGGGCTCGGGCGCATAGGGCGCGGCGGAGGAAGCCATGACGCTGCGCTGGTAGAAAACGTGCGCGCCGGAACCGGCGCAGATGGCGCCGTGGGTGTAATTCCAGCGCGGGGCGAGGCCGTTAAGCTCGAGCAGGCGCGCGAGGCCGGGGAGGCGGCGGGCGTCGGCGTCCACCAGCAGCGCGGAAGAGGAACCGGCGGGCTCGCCGCGCCGGCGGCGATGCCATTCGAGCCAGAGGCTGAAATACCCGGCATGACAGCCGAGGTCGAGCCAGCGGGCAGGGAGCGGGTCGGCCGCAAGGACTTCGTGATAGACATCATTAAAGAAGATTTCCGAAAAGGAGAAATCGTCTTCCTGGAGGGCCAGCGGCGCGCCGAGGCCGTGGGAGAGGGGGAGGGAGAGATCCAGATCGCCAAAATGGAACAGGCGGATGGCGACCGCGAGCCGGCGGCGCAGAGGCCCCCACAAGAGCAGGGGACGCAGAAGGCGAAGCGACAGGCCGGTTTTCATGTCAGCGGGAAATCAAGCGGCGGGCAGGCGCGCGATTTCCTCGAGCGCGAGCGCGCGGCCGCGTCGCACCGCTTCGAGAACGTGGCGGATGCGCGGGTCGAGCGTGCGTTCATAGCGCCAGCGGGCGAGGCGATGAAAAAAGGAATTGGGTTCGGTGGAAAGGGGGTAGTTGCGGTGGTGGAAGAGCCAGGCTTCGGTGTAGGATTGGGCTTCGGCGAGGCGGCAGAGGTAGGGTTCGGTCAGCCGGTTGGCGGAAATCAGGTGAGTGAGACGAAGACTCGCAAATCGGCCCAGACCGTGGCCGAGTTCGATGACGGTGATGACGAGGTCGATGTCTTCGCCACCGATGACGATACCTTTGCGGGGTTGCGTAGGGGTGACTGGGGACGATGAAACAGTCGAGGCCGAGGTGAGGGGAGAGCCGGTGCGTCCCATGGCGAGGCGGGCCGGATGGGCCTGCAAGTCGCGGACGTGGGCGCGGGCGAGCGGCAGGCGGGTGCAGAGGCCGGCGCCGATGGGGGTGTTGCCCGGGCCGAGGGTGTTGGCCCAATTGTCGCGAGTGCAGGAGCAGATGGCGAGCTGGCTGCTGAATTGCTCGGTCCAGGCCGGCGGAGGGGTTTCAAATTCGGCGGCAATATTGCCGGCGCCCCAGGCGCCGAGAAAGGGGCAATCGCGGCCAATGCGGGCGGCTTCCTCGAGGTAGTTGGGGACGAGTATGTTGTCGTCGTCCACGAAAACGAGGATTTCGCCGGCGGCTTCGGCAATGGAACGCAGGCGGGCGTGGATGACCCCGGGGGTCGGTTCGGAGATCAAGCGCGCGGCGGGGTGCCAGGTGAGGTCGGTTTCGCGGGCGGTTGTGGTGGTGCTGGCATTGTCGATGAGGAGCAACTCCCATTGCGACACGGGCAGGGTTTGGGCGCGCAAGGCGGCCAGCACGCGGGCGAGATAATCCGGGCGGGGGTTGTAGGTGCAGATGGCGACGGAAAAGAGCATGGGAGGCAGGGGCGATCAGGATGGGATCTTGGCGGGAGGATTTTCGGCCATGAGCCGGGCGATTTCGCGGCGGGCGCGTTGCTCGCCGCGGCGCTGGTCGCTGAGGAGGCGGCGCTGGATGGGGCCGGCAAAGAGGCGTTCGCAATAGGTAATGGCGGCTTTGAAAAGCCGCCGCCGCCAGGAATGCGGGTCCGGCGCGGGCGGCCCTTGCCGCAGGTAATTCATCAGAATTTGGGAATAGGCAATGTTTTCAGCAAGGCGGCTCAGGTAGGACTGCTCGACGCGGCCGGCCGAGATGAGGTGGGTGAGCACCAAATCACGGAAAAGACCGGTGCCGAGGCCAAATTCGTAGCTGGTGACGGCCAAATCAACGTCTTCGGAGCTGGTCAACGATTGGCCGATGCGGCCAAGTTGCCGGCGGCGCGGATCGGCGTTGACGTGGGCAGCATAGCGTTGGGCGACCATGTGGCGAACGCAGAGGCCGGCGCCAAACGGAATATCCTGCCAGTGGTAGTTGGACCAACGGTCGCTGGTGAGCTCGCGGATGACGAGGAAGGGCAGGTAGGGCGCGGTGTCGGCGCGAGGAGGAATTTCGTATTCGGGCCGGCATTGTCCGCTCCAGGCGCCGAGGTTGGGATATTCGTGGGCGAGGCGGGCGGCGGTCGTCAGGTAATCGGGCGCGAGGACATTGTCGTCGTCCACAAAGACGAGCAAGTCGCCGGAGGCCTCGGCGATGGCGCGCAAGCGGGCGGAAGTGAGGCCGAGGGTCGGTTCAACCAGGCGGCGGGCGGCAGGGTGCCAGGAGAGGTCAGCGGTAGCGGCGTCGTTGGTAGTGCTGGCGTTGTCAATGAGCAGGAATTCCCATTCGGGCAGAGGCAGGGATTGCGCGCGCAGGCCCGCGAGCGTCCGGGCCAGGCAGGCGGGGCGCGGGTTATGGGTGCAGAGGGCGACGGAAAGGCGCATGAAGGAGGCGAGTATCAGCGAATTTCAGGCCGGGGCTGGGGCCGGCGCAGGAGTTTGCGCACAAGGCGCCAGGGCCTGGAATTGGCGAAGAACCAGAATTTTTTTTGGTAATGGTCGCGTTCGTTGCGCGTGTTGATGGCATCGCGCAAAAGATGGGACACAAACAACTGGAGGTATTTGGGCGCGTCCAGGCCAGGGGTTTTGGTCAAGAAGTCATACAGCACCAGGAACAAGGCGCTTTGGGATTCGAGCAGGCGGGCGCTTTTGCAGTTGGGCGAAACGTAATTATGGCCAAGCAGGCGGTCGGTGCGATGAATTTTGAACGACTGGTACGCGCGCAGGAGGAACCAGTAGTCCATGGCGTAGTGTTCCTCGAGCGGAAACGGCCCGATGCTTTCCTGCACGGCGCGCCGATAGAAATAGGAAGCAGGATTGTAGGGAAAGCCGTATTGTTTCGGATCGAGGATTTCGTCGAGACGGGTGGGCGGGATCGAGAGCGTCGTGGTGTTGGCCGCGACCAGGTGCGTGCTCAGAGTTCCGGCGACGAGGTCGGCGCCGGAGTTGGCGAAGCAGTCGAGCACGTGCTGAAAAACACGCGGCTCGTAATAATCATCGCTGTTGAGGTAGCCGATGAGGTCGCCGGAGGAGAGGCGGAAGGCCTTGTTCATGGCGTCGGACTGGCCGCGGTCGGGCTCGGAGATCCATTTTAAACGCGGGTATTTTTTGAGAATCGCGAGCGTGCCGTCGGTCGATCCGCCGTCCACCACGATGTGCTCCCACTGGTCGGAGTCTTGCGCGAGCACGCTTTGGATGGCGCGCTCGATGAAGGCCTCCGAATTAAAGGAAGGGGTGAGGACGGAAATTTTCATGGGGAGCCGAACCGTTAATTGCGGCGCAGGGCGGCGAGACAAGCCTCGAGCGCGTGGGTGGCGGTTTGGGGGGGAATTTCCTGAAGGCAGCGGACGGTGGCGTATTTACAATGCCAGTTGCAGCCGTAGCAATCCATGGGTTGGTTGATCACGCGCGCCGTTAGCGGGTCGCCCCAGGGGTAAAAACGGCCAAAATGGCCGCCGCCGAGGATGCCGGTCACGGGCTTGCGCAGCGCGGTGGCGAGGTGCAGGGCCGCGGAGTCCTGGGATAGAACGAAGTCGCAGCGGCGCAGGCATTCGATGAGCTCGCGGACGGCGGTACGGCCGGTGAGGTCAAGCACCTGCTCGACCGGCTTGAGTTGGGCGAGAGCCTGCGCGACTTCCCGGTTGAGCGGCTGATCAGCAGCGCTGCCGAAGAGGACGACGCGGAGATTGGTGCAAGGAAGATTTTTGACGGCGCTGGCATACCAGGACGCGGGGAGAAACTTGATCGGGCTGGAAGAAACGCCCGGTGCAAGTCCGAGGGTGAGGAGGGCGGGTTCGGCGGGGAGCAGGTGGCCGGCGGCTTGGGCATCGCCGGGAGTCGTCCAAAATTCAGGCCAAAGATCGGCCGCAGCGGCATCGAGGCCAAGAAACTGAAGGAACTGGCGGGTGGCTTCCAATTCGGGGAAATTCCAGGGAATGGCGGAAGCGTCCCATTGGCGCGAGTACCAGGGACGGGAGCGGAGATCGGCTTCGGCGGACTGGCAATCGTGGCGGCCGCAGATGCCGATGCGTTCGCGCGCGCGGAGTTCGCGCAGGCATTCGTGATATTCGGGGTAGGGGGAAAGAATCGGAAGGATGGCGAGGTCGGAGCGAAGCGAAAAGCGAACGAGTCCGGGAGAGTGACGGCGCAGCCAGCCGCCCAAGCGGTCGCGCCCACGGAAATTGGGCATCCAAGGGAGGCGGCCCGGGCCGAAGAGGGTGTCGCGCACGCGGTCGTAGGCGATGACTCGGTCAACGTGCGGGCAGTGGGCGAAATAATCGAGGGCGTAAGCACGGACGCAAAGGGTGATGTGGGCCTTGGGCCAGTGGTGGCGCAGGTGGCGCAGGGCGCCGGAAAAAAGCACGAGGTCGCCAAGGTTGTCGGGGCGGAGAATGAAGACGCGCCGGGGAGTCACGGAGTCAACAAGGTAAACGGGCGGGCAGGAGGAATGCTCAGGCGGCGACAAAGGGGCGGAGGATGTTTTCGTATTCGCGCAAAGTTTGTTCACGCAGGGCGAGCAAGCGGGTGGATTCCGCGTCGCGTTGGGCGATCAGGCGGTCAAGCGCGACCTGCATTTTTTCCAAGGTGGCGTCCTTGACGTAAAAGACGGGCAAGCCAAGGGCTTCGACCATGAGATTGCGGGTGTCGGTGCCGACCGCGATGGACGGAATGCCCAGGCCGGCAACGGCGACGCTGGCGTGCATGCGGTTGAACACGCCAAAGGCGGCGCCTTCAGCGAGGCGGAAGTATTCCCAACTGCTGGCCGGCAGGGCGCGGGGCAGTTTGGGCCAAATAAGCGTGGCGAGCTCCAGTTCCTCGCGGTTGTGGGCGACAAAAAGCGGCTCCCAGTCCTGTTGGACGAGGATATCCACGAGGCGGCGCATGGTTTGGCTCCAATCAGCGGCGACGATGTTCTGGCCCCAATCGTAGTGGCCGCCACCCGACATGTAATTAATGAGGACTTTGCGGGTCGGCTGGGACACAGACGCGAAGGTCTGCCCCGCCAAAAATGCGGGGCAGCAGATTTGCGGGACGGGATGGGCGATGGATTCGAAGAGCGTACGCGCGAGGTGGTCGCGCACGGTGGTGATGCGAGAGGCGCCGAGCATGAGTCGGACGAACGCCTCGTCCTGGTCTCCAGCCAGCGTAGCGGGCTGACGCTCCCAGGGATAGCAGGAGCCGCCGCCGAGGTTGAGGATGGGCACGCCGCGTGTGGCGAGGCGGGCAAAGATTTCCCGCCAAATCATCCGCGCCCATTCGCTGTCGCGGCAACCTTGCCAAATGATGGGCGTGCCGCATTGCAGGATGAGGTCGCAGCCATCGAAGCGGCTAAAGCCGAAAGGAGGCAGATGGCGTTCACAGAATCGGCGGACGCGGCCGAAGCGGGGCAGGGGAGTAAAGCCCGGCCCGTAGAAATTCCGAATGGGGTGCCAGCGCGGGTAAGCCGTGTGGGGCTCGTGCTTGTTGACGCTCACGGCCCGAAAGGCGCCACCGGAAGCGAGACAT
>JBEKZN010000209.1:0-4098 GCA_049509815.1 Opitutales bacterium | reverse complement strand
GCTGGCGGTGGCGCCGGAGTATGCGGAGTGGGTGCGGTTGCTGCGGGATGCGCCGCGGCCGCTGCGGTTGTCGCAGGCGGCGCTGGAGACGCTGGCGCTGGTGGCGTACCGGCAGCCGGTGACGCGGGCGGAGATCGAGGCGGTGCGGGGAGTGGCGGCGGACAGCGCGTTGACGCGGTTGCTGGAGCTGGAGCTGGTGTATGTGTCGGGGCGGGCGGATTTGCCGGGGCGGCCGATCCAGTATGCGACGACGGACAAATTTTTGGAGTTGTGCGGGGTGCGCTCTTTGGAGGAGTTGCCGGCGACGGACGTGGTGGCGCCAGGGCAGTTGAACGAGTGGATCCGGCGGGCGACGCTGCCGCCGGAGGAGCAGCAAATGCTGTCGGACGCGGACATGGGGCTGGCGAGCGTGGAGAGCGAGGAGGGGCCGAGGGAGGAAAGAGTTTAACAGAAGGAAGCGAAGAGAGCAAAGATTTCAATCCACAGATTGCACCGATGGGCACAGATTTTTAAGATGATTTTTTGACAGAATTGACAGAATTAACAGAATAAGAATTTACACAAAAAAACCGGATTTGCAGGATAAGAATTAACGAAATGAAATTTGGCGGCATTTAACCCTTTGAGCAGACCCGAACATTTTTGAGCCATGGATTTGGAGACTTTACGGAAGCAGATTGACGCGATTGATCGGGAGATCGTCGAGCGGTTGAACGCGCGGCTGAAGCTGGCGGCGGAGATTGGCGGGGTGAAGCGGGAGCTGGGGGCGCCGGTGTATGTGCCGAGCCGGGAGGAGGCGGTGTTCGAGCGGCTGGCGGCGGAGAACGGAGGGCCGCTGCCGGCGGGGGCGTTGCGGGCGATTTACCGGGAGGTGATCGCGGCGTCGATCGCGCTGCAGAAGGAGTTGGTGGTGGCGTATCTGGGGCCGGAGGCGACGTTCACGCACCAGGCGGCGACGAAGACGTTCGGGTCGGGGACGCGGACGCATCCGTGCGCGACGATTCCGGATGTGTTCACGGCGGTGGAGCGGGGCGAGGCGGACCACGGGGTGGTGCCGGTGGAGAATTCGACGGAGGGGGCGGTGTTCCATTCGCTGGACATGCTGGTGGAGACGGAATTGAAGATCGTGGCGCAGGTGTATCTGCCGGTGGAGCATTGCTTGATTTCGAAGGAGCCGCTGGAAAAGATCACGATGGTGCATTCGAAGGACCAGGCGCTGGGGCAGTGCCGGGAGTGGCTGCGGCGGTATTTGCCGGCGGCGCAGTTCAACGAGACGCACAGCACGGCGGAGGCGGTATGCGTGGCGCGGGACACGCCGGGGGGCGCGGCGGTGGCGAGCCGGCTGGCGGCGGAGTTGTACGGGGTGCCGGTGGTGGCGGCGGGGATCCAGGACCGGAGCGACAACATCACGCGGTTTCTGGTGCTGGGGAAGGCGGTGTCGGCGCCGCTGGGAAACGGGCGGGACAAGACGAGTTTGGTGTTTTCACTGGACGACAAGCCGGGGGCGCTGCTGCGGGCGCTGGAGCCGTTCAGCTCGCGGGGGGTGAATTTGTCGAAGATCGAGTCACGGCCGAGCCGGCGGAAGGCGTGGCATTATTATTTTTTCATCGATTGCATCGGGCACTGGCAGGACACGGCGATCCGGGAGGCGGTGGCGGCGCTGGAGAAGGCGTGCCCGTTCGTGAAGTGGCTGGGGAGTTATCCGAACGTGGGGCAGGAGTAGGAAGAGAAGGATGAGGGATGAATTATGAACGATGAAAGGGGGCGATGATGAGGCAGTTGATATTCATTCGAGTGCTGATGGCCATCATTGCATTGATGGTGGTAGGACACATCTATGCCGACTTCGGGGCGTGGTTGTTTTATCGAAGGGCAGTTCAGGAGGCGGCACAAATGGCAGCGCAAGACGGAGGGTTCTCCGTGGTGGGTCCTCTTTCAGTTAGAATATATGGTTTGCCTGGTTTGGATATTCCGCTTTGGGTCTACGGGGCGATGCAGGTGCTGCTGGTATTGTTTTTGGCGTTTCTCATTTACTGGCACAACAAGCTGACCCGCCGGATTAAGAATAAGGCATCGGCGATCGAAGGATTAAGTCTTTAGGGGGATTTAGCGGGGGTGTTGGCGAGGTCGGCGAGGGCGGATTGGAGGTCGGCGTGGCGGGGGTCGGCGGGGTTGCGCTGGAGGAAGTCGGTGAGGACGGTGGTGGCGTCGTGGTTGTCGCCGGCTTTTTGGAAGGCGGCGGCGAGGGCGAGGGCGAGGTCGGCGTTGTTGGGGAATTGCTGGCAGGCGGCGGAGACGGCGGATTGGTAGTCGGAGGGGGTTTGGGTGGCTTGGACGATTTGGAGGTAGAAGAGGGTGTAGGTTGGGTTGGTCGGGGCGCGGCGGATGGCTTCCTGGGCGGTGTTGGCGGCGTCGGAGTATTGTTTGAGGGCGTTGTAGGATTGGGCGAGGGCGAGCCAGGTGTCGGGGGAGGAGTCGTCCTTGGAGAGGACTTTCCAATAGGCGCGGATGGCGTCTGGGAAGCGGCCTTCGGCTTGGGCTTGGTGGGCGGCGGCGAGGAGGGGGTCGGGGGGTGGGGGAGGAGTTTCCGGTTTTTGGTTTTCAGTTTGCGGTTCAATGGCGGGGGTGTCGGTGTTGTCGGGGCCGGCGGTGGTGTTGGCGGCGAGGGTGGTTGGAGAAGAGGGGACTGAGGCGACTGAGGGGGAAGAGGAAGCGGCGGGGTTGGCGGCTTGGTGGACGGCGATCCAGAGTTGGACGCGGGCGCGGGCGGAGGCGAGCGGGGAGGAATCGAGGGCGTTGGCGCCGCCGGGGGCGGCGTCGAGGTCGCCGATGAGATGTTGGGCGGCGGGCCAGTCGTTTTGTTGGACGGCGAGGCGGAGGAGGCCGAGGCGGGCCAGGTTGGCAGTGGGGTCGTCGGGCTGGAGGGCGAGGGTTTCGCGGTACCAGGAGTCGGCCTGGGCGGAGTTGTCGAGTAGGTCGAAGAGTTGGGCGATGGCGAGGGCGTCAGCGGGGGAGGGCAGGTTGCCGGGGGTATATGGGAGGGACTGGTGGTAGGCGTTGAGGGCGGGCTGGGTTTGGTTGAGGGCGCGGAGTTCGCGGGCAAGGCTGCGGAAGGCGGGGGCGTCGTGGGGGAAGTAGGTGAGGTAGGCCTGGTATTGCTGGACAGCGGCGGGGTGGTTGCCGGCGGTGGTGTCGAGCGCGGCGGCGTAGATGAAGAGGGCGCGGCGGGAGGGGTCGCTGGTGGCGGCCTGGGTGAAGAAAGCGGCGGCCTGGGCGAGCTGGCCGGCGTGGGCGAGAGCGAGGGCGAGGTTTTCGGTGATGTCGGCGCGGTTGGGATTTTGGGCGTGGAGGGATTGGAGGGCGGCGAGGGCTTGGGCGGTTTGGCCGTTGGCGAGCTGGAGGTTGGCGGCGTTGAGGGCGGCAGTGACTTGGGCTTGCTGGGCGGCGAGTTCGGCGGCGGGGTCGTTTTTCTGGCAGGCGGCGAGGGTGAGGGCGGCGAGGATGGCGAGGAAGGCGTTCCGCGGGATGGCGGAGCGGGGACGAAAGTCGGCTTGCGTTTTTTGGGGCAACGGGGCTTTGTTAAGGGAAATGACACCGCCCGGCGGCCGGGAAGGCCGGAGAAAGGGAAATGGCGAGGGAGTGGCGGGAGTCACGAGGCGAACTTTTCACCAACCAGCGTAGCGATTTACGAATCCGGTGCAACTACCTGTTCTCATGCGTCGTTGGGTGGGGCTGGCCGCGGTGTGCGGCGCAGCGGCGGGTGGGGTGGCGCCGGCGTGGGGGCAAACGCCGACGGGGAGCACGGCGGCGGCGCAATCGCCGACCGCGCCGGAGGCACCGGCGTCCAGTTGGCAGCCGGCGAATCCGGCGTCGAATTTCGGGAACGCGCCGCCGAGGCAGCCGACGGAGGTGACGCCGAGCACGGCGGCGAGCGGGCCGTTGCCGCCGTTGCCGGCCGTGCCGTCGGAGGCGCCACCGTCGCCCGCGGTGCTGCCGTCGCCGTCAGCGGCGCCGAACATCATGACGCACCAGCAGAAGGTGGCGCGGGGCGCGCCGGACCCGAAGGATCCGCGGTCGTGGCTGTGGGAGTACCAGTTG